>JAUXGW010000012.1 GCA_030621865.1 Actinomycetes bacterium | reverse complement strand
TGCGAGAGGGAAACTCAGTCTCCGCGACCGATGAGAAACCGATTTCAGCGCCCGTTGCCTCAGCCAACTCCAGGTGTCCGGACAGGAAGTCCGCGTGGAAGTGCGTTTCCAGAACCAGTGTGATCGTCAGGCCGGCTTCCTCGGCGTCAGCAACATATTCATCGATGTCGCGCCGGGGATCCACAACGACGGCCCGACCGGTGGTTTCGTCACCCACCAGATAGGAAGCGTGGGAGAGACAGTCGAGGTAGTACTGCACGAAGATCATGTCAGGTTCCTTCCGTTCGAGGCATCCTACTATACCCCCGGGGGTACTAGGACGTCAGCAACATCCCCCAACGGGTATCAGCAAGGGAGTCTTGGCATCCCAACCACTGTACGGGGCGTTCCGCTCAGTTATCCGCAGAACGCTCTGTGTCGACAACATCATGGACGGCAACCTCATGAATTCCGCTACTGCGCTGATCACTCGGGGCGGGGCGACCGGCGCGGATCGCGTCCACGGCATCCTGGGCACACAGGTGGACCCGCCCACTCAGGCGGATCCACAGTCCGGAACGAATCATCACGTCACGCACGGGACCTATCACGTCAGCCAGGTGGAACTCGACACCCCGATCGTTCAACTCTGTCAGCAGGTCGTCGAGCATGTCGGCGCCCGTGGCGTCCAGATCGTTGATTCCCGAAGCATCCAGCACCAGGGCTTGCAGAGGGGGCGAA
This sequence comes from Actinomycetes bacterium, assembly GCA_030621865.1. GTDB lineage: Bacteria > Actinomycetota > Acidimicrobiia > Acidimicrobiales > Microtrichaceae > JAHRAZ01. The sequence goes on along the minus strand of JAUXGW010000012.1, from coordinate 27,210 downwards.
GCGGAATCAACCTCGGAGCCCTCCAGGAGGGTGGACTTGAGCACCGAAGCGTTAACGAACGAAACGGCATCATCGATTCTCACAACTCGAATGCCGTCAACTGTCTGCGCCTCGGGGAAACGTTTGAGGTTGCGGTAACTGGTTGTTCCGGAGATGCGGCCGAGTTCCGCCGTGTGTGGCTTGGAAATCCGGGCGAATACAACGAGCATTGATGCCACCACCGCCACGAAGATTCCCCACTCGATTCCGAGGGCCAGAGTGGCAATGAATGCGACCACCAAACCGATCAGGTCCGTTGGTTTCACCCGGGCGATGTGCCGAATCTCCGGCACATCGATCAAACCGATCACAGCCACGAGAATGATCGCCCCGAGCGCAGCGTTGGGCAGGGACTCGAAGAGACCGGTGAGAAATGCCACCGTTGCCAGCACAATTCCTGCCGTGACCACCGACGCCATGGGAGTTCGGGCGCCTGCCGCGGAATTCACTGCGGTTCGCGAGAATCCACCCGTGACGGGGAAACCACCCGTGAGACCGGCGCCCACGTTGGCCGCGCCGAGAGCCACCAGCTCCCGGTTGGCGTGCACTTCATAGCGATTCCGGCGGGCATAGACCTTCGCCACCGCGATGGACTCCATGAATCCAACCAACGTGATCACCAGTGCAGCCGGGATCAGACTCCCAACCAACCCGGCATCGACCGATGGAATCGAAAAACCGGGCAGGCTGTCGGGCACGGAGCCGACCACTGCGACTCCCCTGGACTCAAGATCGAGACCCCACGTGAGAAGAATGGTCACCACGACGACCACAAATGGTCCCGGGACTTTCGGAGTCCAGCGCTTGATGCCGACAAGAATCACCAGAGACACGACAGTGAGGACGATTGTCCACAGGTTGGCTTCGCCCGCGTTGGCCCCGATCTCCACCACGGTGTCGTAGAAGTGATCCTGGCGATCGAAGGAGATCCCGAGCAGATTCTTCGCTTGGGAGATTCCGATGATCAGCGCGGCAGCGGCAGTGAAGCCCACGAGCACGGAGTGCGACAGAAAGTTCACCAGGTACCCCAGACGACCCACACCCATCACGAGGTGGGCTGCCCCGGCCAACAGGGCGAGCACGGCAGCCGCAGCCAGGTATTGCCCGGTTCCTTCGGTGACAAGTGGAGCCAGCGTGGCCGCCGTCAGCAGTGAGACGATCGCCACGGGGCCGACAGCCAGCTGCCGGGAAGTGCCGAGCAGGGCATAGATCAGCACCGGTACGATCGAAGCGTACAAACCCACCTCGGGTGGGAGTCCGGCCAGGAGTGCGTACGCCATCGCCTGGGGAACCAGCATTGCTCCCACCGCCAGGCCGGCACCGAGGTCACCACGCAGGTCAACCTTGTTGTACCCGCGAGCCCACTGCGGAATGATCGCTTTCAACCGCCCCGCGGGCGCGACGGAGTCAGTTGTTTGCGACATGTACTCGATCCAAGAGCAGAAGGGACTGGATGTCAAATACCCGTGGGGGTATCCGGTCGATGGAATGCCCGAAAGATTGCATCGCAGCAAAGGTTACTCGGGGCCCATACCCTGTCGGGTATACACTCAGAGAATGAGATTCCCGGAAGAGTCGACTCCCGACATCATGAACCGACTCCGCCGCCTGGAAGGACAGGTGCGCGGCATCCAGCGACTGGTGGATGAGGGAGCCGAGTGCAAGGCGGTGATGACGCAATTGGCGGCCGTGCGGGCAGCAATTGACCGCGTCGGATTCAAACTCATTGCGGCAGGCTTGCGGGAAGCAGAGTCGGATGCCGAGCTGGACACCTTGGAGGAGATGTTCCTCAAGCTCAGCTGAGGTTCCGGTGCGGCATCAGCGGAGGCTGTGGTTGCATCAGCGGAGGCTGTGGTTGCATCAGCGGAGGCTGTCACGCCCAGGCGTAGGCCTCTGCCAGCACGTACCGACCCGTAATCTCCACAGTCGCGCTGATCCGCGCCACGTCCAGGGATTCAGCTCGCTGCCTCGCCCGGCCGCTCAGCGATACCTCATCCAGACCAGAGCAGGGCGCAGCGGTGTCAATGTCGGACAAGGATGCCTCGGTCAATCCGATCCCCAGGCTCTTCATCACTGCCTCCTTCACCGAGAAGGCTGCGGCTGCCGCCACATCACCCGGCGCATGGGCAACAGGGCCGTCCGAGGGCAATTCCCTTTCCGATTCGCGCGGGGTCCCCGACACAGGTAACCCTGGCACGGCAACGAGTCGAACTCGTTCCGCGAGTTCATTCTCGGTGAGGATCCGCATCAGCAGGCCGGGGGTCCGGGAAAGGGATCTGGAGAATCGTTCCAGCGAAACCACATCGACTCCAATCCCCAGCACCGTCGGACCGCCGCTCTCGGTGGATCGCGGCGACGTGGTCATGGTCGCCAGCGGTCCGCAAGATCAAGAATTGGAATGGTCAGAAGATCGATCATTGGCTGGTCAGCGAAGATTGCCTCATCGAACTCATCGGTTTCGGTGACTGCGTCACGAAGAGCCTGATAACGACGACGGTATCCCTGCAGGACAGCGCGAGCAGGTGCCGGAGGAAGCCTGTCCTCAATGGTCACATGCAACAGAACCAGACCCACCGGTACACCGTCCCGGATCTCCGGAACGATCACCACGGAACGCCCGTCACTGCGCCCGAGAGCAACCATCAACTCCTGTTCGCGTGCGACCAGGGCTTTTGTTCCACGCAGTCGCGGATCGCTCTCCACCCGGGACGGCAGATCTGAACCGACTCCCCCGCGATCAAGAATCGACAGTTCGGCCGTGGGCAGGTCCATGCCACCGCTGATGCCGTAGTGGACGAAGCCGTCCACGGAAATCACAGCCGGGTTCATCTCGGCCAGGGAACGCAACGACGAGAACGGTACGACATCGCGCCCGGCACCGGCCTCCATGACCGCAGCCACCAGGGGAACCTGAAGCAAGGATTCGTCACCCCGGCTGATGCCCACCGTCACGGTCTTGGCCTGATGCTTGATCGCATCGACGGGTCGAGTCAGCTCGTCAATGGCCGTGGCCAGGGCTGCACTGAGGTCTTCGAGGATCACACCTGCGGTTCCAACCTTGTTGAACTCGACCTGGTAGGTGTCTCGCGCACTCATGCCGATTGCATACCGGAACAGGGTCGTCGCCCGCACGGAGGTCGAGGCCTCCAGTTGGCCGTTGTAGACACCCGCGTCGAGCCTTTCGGCAAAATCCAGTGCGCATGCGGTCAGCAGTGGCCGAACATGGCGCAGCAACTCTTCGGCGTCCACCGGCTGTCCACTCTCATCCAGTGTGGCGGACGCAATTACTTCGTCGATCGAGGCGCTCGCTTCACGCAGTGGCTGGGCGGCAGCGTCAATCGCAAGGGCAGCTTCGTATCCGAAGAGGTGCCCGACCATCGTCGCCAGCACGAACGCCAGTCGCTCGTCGGTCCTGGGAACGACGATCAAGGATGCTGCCGCGCCGAACTCACGATCGCCCTCGGAAGCGATCACGATCGGAACAGCTTTGTGGGCTGAGAATATTTCGATTTCCTTGGCCACATCGTCGGCGGTGGATCCAACCAGGCCGGCCGCGCACACGAGAATCATCGGCTCTGCGGAGAGATCGATGTGTTTCTTGTCCTCTGTGGCATCACAGGCAATGGATTTGTAGCAGAGCTCCGAAAGTTTGATCCGCAACTCGCGGGCGGCGATCTGATTCACACCATTACCCACGATCGCCCAGTAACGGTGGCTTGGCGCGTGGGTGGCCGCAGCAGTGGCGATGTCGGGCCTCCGCTCCAGTGTGCGCTGCATGAGTTCAGGCAGGTCACGCAAGGCTCCGAGCAGATCCTGGGAGCCGCGGGACTCCGCGGGCTCCGCACCGTCGACATGTTCGGCGATGGCAAATGCCAGGAGGATCCCGGCTGCAACCTGTGAATAGAAGGCCTTGGTGGAAGCCACGCTCATCTCGACATCACGACCATCGGAGGTGTACATGACGCCGTCCGACTTGTCGGTGAGGTCGCTGCCTCGACGGTTCACGATCGAGATCACCTGTGCGCCGCGCGAGCGGACCAGATCGACGGTGCGGTTGGTGTCGGTTGTGGTGCCCGACTGACTGATCGCCACGATGAGTGTGTCCGACATGTCGGCCCGCATCTTGAAGCCCGACAATTCGGTGGCCGGAAGCGGCTGCACCCGAACATCGGTGTCGGCCAGCAGCCCTTCGAGCTGATAGGCCATCGACTGACCGGCGATCGCGGCCGTTCCCTGGCCAATCACCAGAACTCTCTGAATCTGCTTCGCTGCGAGGCGTTCCTTCACCACCGTGGGAAGTGTTTCCTCGCGCAGATGCACCCTCAACTGGCCATCGATGTCCACGAGACGTCCCCGCAGGGTGGTGCGGAACGAAGTGGGTGAATCGCTGATCTCTTTCAGCAAGAAGTGTGGATAGTCGCCGCGGTCGATGTCGCGGGTGGTGATCTCCGCAGTGGTGAAGTCCGCTTCCGTGACCGGTAGCTCAGTGCCGTCGTAGGAGAACCGACGCACCCCCGCCATGGTTCCTGCCGAGGACATCGACAGTTCGATCACCTGACCGCGACTGCCGGTGGGGTTGACCGGATCAGAGGGAGTCTCCCCATCCATCCGCAAATACGTGTCGGTCTCCTCAACCACGCCGTACGGCTCGGATGCCACGATGAACAAATCGTCGGCCATGCCCACATAAATGGCCTGACCGCTTCCCCTGAGCGCCAACTCGAGCTTGCCGGGCGCGGCGGTGGTGGTGGCCGCGATTGCCACGGATCCCTCGAGGCGAGCCACGGTCTCGCGAAAGGCGTCAGTGGGATCCACGCCGGTCGAGACCGCCCGTCGATGCACTGTCGGGATCACCTTGGCGTCAGTGGTGATCTCCGTCGGAATGGACAAACCCTCTTCGGAAATCAGTTGTGCATAGTTGTCGACGTCACCGTTCAGCACGGCGGTACTCAACGATCCATCGATCAACGCAGATTCGTCCGAGGACTGGGGATGAGCGTTGGGCTCGGACACCACTCCTATGGATGCCCAGCGGGTGTGCCCGAGAATCAGGCCTTCCACGTCTTTGGACTCCAGAACCTTCGCCAGAAGCCGGTCTTCCCGGATCGATCGACGCAGCGCAGCAGTGTTGTCCCCGAGCTCGCCGATCTCGGCGGCAACCTTGTAGGCGATCACCAGCACATCACCAACAAGGCGGACGCTGCGGTTCGTGAACGAAACGCTCTCGCGTTCCGTGATCATCGCGGCAAGTTCTGCCGATTCGGCCGAGATGCCATGGCCCGTCAGCTGAACCTCGATGCCGGCGCTGTCACGACCGCGCACCTCGAGGCGGTCCAGTGCGCTGAGGGCCTGATGCATGCTCAGCAATATGGCCTGACCAGCCCGGCCCGGAACCTCGCCGGTATGAATTCTCAGAACGCCTGTTGCGGCTCGAATGCGGTCCCGCCCGATGGCCCACAGCGCGTCCTTGCATCGCAAGAGGGCGGCGTTGGTCCCCTCCAGATCCTCCAGAGACGGATCATCACCCGACTTGTCGAGGAACTCCTCTGTCCCCGAAAGACTTCTGGAGGCAGCTTCGGTCTGCACCGCCAGGCGATCACTGGACGCCGGATCTGCCAATAGTCCAGCCAGACCACCCACACCCCGCAAGGAAGAGTCGAGGCCTTCCAGAATGTCCGCCGCCACAATGAGTGCTCCCGGCCAGTGCTGCGACCCGAGCGTCAACTGTTCTGCGACCTGATCCATTTGCACACACAACCCGGCCACATCTGCGGCAGGCTGATCATTGTGTTTTCTGACGACGGCGATGATGCCGCACATGGGTCCACCTAGGTTTGCGGCTCGCCACTTGCGGGCCGGACGGGTATTCGGGTTCTTGGTGCAACTGGCGAACTATTGGGCGCCCACCGCAGAAACGAACGTACACCGGAGGAAAACACTACCGGAGCGAGGGTCCCTGCCGGAATGCGGGTTCTCCGATCCTCAACTCGGGAGTGCCCTGACCTTGTCGGCCAGGCGCTCGGCCACCGATCGCGCCTGATCCTCAGTGGGGGCTTCAACCATCACCCGGATCACGGGTTCGGTTCCGGAAGGGCGCAACAGGATCCGGCCCTCGCCCGCCAGTTCACCTTCCAGCGACGCCGTGTCGGCTTTCAGGCGCTCCGCCACATCGGGGATCCGGGACCGGGTGACCACATTCACCAATACCTGCGGGAGTCGGTTCATGGCCGATGAGGCGAGGTCACTCATGACCCGTCCGGAACGGGACAGAAGATCGAGGGCCATGACGGCGCTGAGCAATCCGTCGCCAGTGGTCGACTGGTGACGCGCGATGATGTGGCCGGACTGCTCGCCACCAAGGGAGAAATCCCCGTCCGTCATTGCCTCGAGGACGTACCTGTCACCGACTGCTGTGTCGACAACCTGAACACCCTTGGCCGCCATGGCCTGGCGAAACCCGAGGTTGGACATCACAGTGACCACCACCGTGTCATCTTTGAGCAGTCCCCGATCACGGAGATCCACGGCGAACAGCGCCAGCAGTTGGTCGCCATCCACCAGATTGCCCAACTCGTCGACGGCAAGAAGTCGGTCGGCATCACCGTCGAAGGCAATACCCACGTCGGCCTGCTGATCCACAACAGCTTGGCGGAGCGATTCGGGGTGCGTCGATCCACACCCGGCGTTGATGTTCGTCCCGTCGGGCGAATCGTGCAGGGCAACAACTTGCGCGCCTGCCTGCATCAGCACACGGGGTCCTATCAAGGAGTTGGCTCCATTGGCGGCATCGACCACGACCTTCAGACCGCCCAGATCCCGGTCCTCAAGCGCTTCCAGCACTGAGGTCACGTACGCATCCAGCTCGCCGTCAGGATCTCGCCGGGTACCCATTGCGGCTCCGGTCGGACCCAGTTGGGCCGAGCCATCCAGTAGCCCCGCGAGCACTTCCTCCATCTGGTTCTGCTCGGGGTCATTCAACTTCCGGCCACCCGGGGCAAACACCTTCAGACCGTTGTCACCGAACGGGTTGTGCGACGCCGAGATGACCACACCGGCCGAACCCGAGCGCGTGGCGTGTGCCACTGCCGGAGTGGGAACAACTCCGAGGTCGATCGCGTCGGCACCTTCCGCGCAAACTCCGGCGACAACGGCCGCGGCGAGAGCCGGTCCCGAGATTCGCGTGTCGCGGCCGACATGAATCCGGTCCACGCCGAAAACGCGAACCGACGCCCGCCCGAGGGCAAGCGCCAGCTCTGGAGTGATTTCCTGGTTTGCGACACCACGAACACCATCGGTGCCGAAGCTGACGCGCACTGGATCAGCGCTTGGAGTACTGGGGAGCCTTGCGAGCTTTCTTGAGGCCGTACTTCTTGGATTCCTTCTTGCGGGAATCACGGGTGAGGAAGCCGGCCTTCTTCAAGGTGCCGCGAAGCTCCGGATTGAGTTCGATCAAGCTCCGGGCGATGGCCAGACGGATGGCTCCAGCCTGACCTGAGGTACCACCGCCGTGAATGTTGGCGTCGACGTCATAGGCCTCGTCCAACTCAGTGATGCGCAGCGGCTCAGTGAGGATCATGCGGTGCGTGGCATTCGGGAAGAAGTCCTCGACGTCGCGGCCGTTGATCGTGATCTTGCCGCTGCCGTCACGAAGGTTGGCACGCGCCACTGCGCGCTTGCGGCGACCGGTGGTCTGGGTGAGAGGGATGGTCATCTGATGATCTCTCATGTCTCTTTCGTACGGGCCCGGGCGCCGGGAATTTCAAGCGGCTCGGGATTCTGGGCGGAATGGGGATGCTCGGAGCCTGAGTAGACCTTGAGTTTGGTCAGCATCTGACGGCCGAGGCGATTTTTCGGGAGCATGCCGCGAACGGTACGTCGCACAGCATCCGCCGGTTTGCGATCAAGCAACTGACCGTAGGACTCGCTCTTGATGCCACCGGGGTATCCGGAGTGCGTGTACACCATCTTCGAGTCGCGCTTGTCGGCCGACAGCACAACCTTGTCGGCGTTGACGATGATCACATGATCACCGGTGTCCAGGTTCGGGGTGAACGTGGGCTTGTGCTTGCCGCGCAGTCGACGCGCCACCTCGGTGGACATGCGCCCGAGCGTGAGGCCCTCGGCGTCGACGACGTACCAGGAGCGTTCGATCTCTGATGCTGACGGTGTGTAAGTACGCACTGCGTTCTCTCTGATTCCCTTGTGTTGGCCGTGGCGCCTCATGGCTCGCACGACTTCGGTCCCATGCCGGAACACCGCTGCGGGAGCGTGTGGTCGACATCAGATTGCCGACGCGGTTCAAGCAACGGCCGACGTGACAGCGTATCGGGCCATTCTGTGCCCGGGCAAGTGCGCCGAAGGCCCAAAGGTTCCCTCAGCCGGAGCGATGTTCGGGTTCAGCAACAAACTGCCCAAGGGCTCAGTATCCAACCTCCCAGAGGGTCAGGCCCCCCGGGGAGCCGAGTTTGCCGTCCAGAGCGCGATCTGTGCCCCGCAACGCCTCGGTCAGGTCCGCCACGGCGCATTTGCCCAGTCCGACCTCAACAGTCGCACCCACCACAGCTCGGACCATCTGATGACAGAACGCCGAAGCCGAGATTTCGAACGTGAGGAGGCGTCCCTCTGGATGCTCTTCGAGCTCCCAGCCAACGCTGTCGACCCGACGGACCATCGTGGCGTCGGGTCTGTCTTTGGGACGACGACAAAAGGCCGTGAAATCGTGCGTGCCCACGAACAGCTGGGATGCAGCAGTCAGGGTGGCCAGATCCAGGTCGTCACGCACGAACCATGCACGGCCGGCCAGAAATGGATCTGGCGTGCGTGAATTGAGGATCTTGAAGCGGTACGTACGCGTGATGGCGGAGAATCTGGCGTGGAACGACGGCTCTGCAATCTCCACCCGGCGAATGGCGATCGAGGGAGCCAACATCGAGTTGAGTCCATTGCGCATCGCCTCCGGGTGGAGTCGACCCGCGCGGGCGTCGAACGAAATCACCTGACCCCAGGCATGGACTCCGGCGTCGGTTCTGCCAGCAACAACAATCACGACCTCATGGCCGAGGATGGTCTCCAGTGCCTCCCGGAGCACTCCACCAACAGTGCGAACCCCCACATTCTCCGCGAATCCCCGAAACGTGGAGCCCTCGTAGGCGAGCAGCATTCGCACTCGCAGGAACCCGTCAGGTGGCCCCGGAGCAGTCGGTTTCGGTGACTCTTGCGACACGTCGATCACGCCCGGAATCCTGCGGTGCGCGGCGCTGCGGGCAAAGGGAACCCGAAAACGAGCCAAGCCGCCCGAAGGCGGCGGGGCAACGAACCATTGGGGACCGGCCTCGCGGCCGGCGTTTCATGGCTCAGACGAATTCCAACTTGGCCATTGGAGCGTTGTCACCCGTTCGTTTGCCCAGCTTCAGGATGCGGATGTAACCACCCTGGCGATCCGCGTAACGTGGTCCGACGTCGTCCATCAGCAAGGCAGCTATCTCCTGGTCCCCCACATAGGCCAAGATCTGGCGATGATTGTGGAGTCCGCCCTTCTTGGCCTTCGTCACGAGCTTTTCGGCGATGGGCCGCAGGGCCTTTGCCTTGGCTTCAGTGGTGACGATTCCGGTGGGTGAAGCCACGAGTGAACTGACCAGGTTCGCCATCATGAGACGCTGGTGTTTGGCGCTGCCGCCAAATCGGCGGCCCTTTTTCGGAGTGGCAGGCATTGGTGTTCCTCTGGTGTCGTTTCTTCTCTGGTCGAGACCGGATCAGTCGGCGCCGCGCAGCGAAAGGCCGCGCTCGTCCAGCTTGTCCATGATCTCATCAAGTGATTTCTGGCCAAAGTTCGTGATTGCCAACAGGTCATCCTCGCTCTTCTGGAGCAATTCGCCGACTGTGTTGACCTGAGCACGCTTCAGGCAGTTGCGGGGGCGTTCGGAAAGGTCCAGGTCCTCGATGGTGATCTCGAGATCGGGTGAGGCGGCAACCGCTGTGGCCGCCTCGCTCAGTACCAGGCCCTCGGGCTCGTCGCTCATGTTCTCCACGAGTTCCACCAGGGAACGCAATGTGGCCCCGGCGGACGCAAGCGCATCACGGGGAGTGATCGACCCGTCGGTTTCGACCTCCATGATGAGCTGATCGTAATCAGTTGACTGTTCAACGCGTGTCTTGCCGACCGTGAACGAAACACGGCGTACCGGCGAGAAGATCGCATCGATCGGAATCACGCCGATTGTGGAGGAGCTGTGACCGGAGGAGGCCGTGTAGCCCTTGCCGCGACCAACTGTGAGGTCAAGGGAGAGACGGCCCTTGGCGCTGAGTGTGGCCAGATGAAGGCTCGGATTGAGAATCTCCATGTCGCTGCTGACTGCGATGTCTCCGGCTGTGAGATCGCCGGCACCTGACTTGTCGATGCGTACGGACACCGGCTCCTCAAGCTCGGATTTCAGCACGATGTCCTTGAGATTCAGGATCAGGTCCGTGACGTCCTCGGTGACACCCTCGATCGTGTCGAACTCATGCAGCGCATCATCGAAGCGAACTTCGGTGATGGCAGTGCCTGGAATGGAGGAGAGCAGTGTGCGGCGCAGGGAGTTGCCGAGCGTATGGCCGAAACCGGGCTCGAGCGGGGAGATGGCGAAACGCTGGGTGTTGTTCTCTTCTTCGTCGACGGTCTCGACTGTCGGTCGCTGTATTACGAGCATTGTGCGGGTACCTCAGTAGCGGTGTTCGTGTGCGGTGATTCGGTGGACGCGTGCCTGGTTGTTGTTACTTCGAGTAGAGCTCGACGATCAGGTGTTCCTTCACGGGCACGTCAATGTGCTCCCGCAGCGGAAGCTCCCGAACCGTGACTTCCTGGCCGCCGTCGGCGGAATCCATCCAGGGAGGAGGAGTGCGGCCGTAGTGCTCCATGTTCCAGTCGATGACACCCATCTTGCGGGCTTTGTCGCTGAGCCGGACCACGTCGCCCTTGCGGACCCGGTAGCTCGGTATGTTGACTCGCTTGCCGTTCACCTCGATGTGGCCATGGGTAGTGAATTGGCGGGCCTGAGGACGAGTGGCGGCCCAGCCGGCGCGATAGACCACGTTGTCGAGGCGCTGCTCACAGAAACGAAGCAGGTTTTCGCCGGTCACACCCTGACGCCGGTTGGCCTCGGCGTACAAGTTGCGGAACTGACGCTCGTTGTAGCCATAGGTGTAACGAGCCTTCTGCTTCTCCTGTAGCTGGAGCAGATACTCACTCACGTTGCCGCGGCGACGGGTACGACCGTGATCACCGGGCGGATAGGGCCGCCTCTCCATGGCGATGTTCTCGCCATTGGTGCCCCAGATGTTGGTGTTCAGGCGGCGGGAAACCCGGGCCTTTGGTCCTGTGTATCGAGACATCTCTGACTACATCCTCCGCCGCTTGGGAGGGCGGCAGCCGTTGAAGGGAACCGGCGTCACGTCTTTGATGCCGGTGACTTCGATGCCCACGTTCTGAATCGAACGGATCGCGGTCTCGCGGCCGGATCCGGGGCCTTTGACGACTACGTCGACCCGACGCACGCCGTGTTCCATGGCCTTGCGTCCCGCCTGCTCCGCCGCAAGCTGCGCGGCGAAAGGCGTGGACTTTCGAGAACCCTTGAAACCAGCATTCCCAGCAGAAGCCCAGGCGAGGACGTTGCCCTCCTGGTCAGCGATCGAAATGATGGTGTTATTGAACGAGCTCTTGATGTGAGCAACGCCATGGGTGACGTTCTTGCGTTCCTTGCGACGAGGCCGGCGACCGCCGGCTGCTGGGGTAGCCATTACTTGCGGACCTTCTTCTTTCCGGCGACGGTCTTCTTGGGACCTTTGCGGGTACGGGCATTGGTGTGGGTGCGCTGTCCGCGGACTGGCAGTCCACGACGATGACGGAGACCCTGGTAGCAGCCGATCTCCATCTTGCGCTTGATGTTCTGGCTGACCTCACGGCGGAGATCACCCTCGATCTTGAAGTTCTGCTCGATGTAGGAACGCAACTCCGACACCTCGGCGTCGGTCAGGTCCTTCACACGAGTGGATGGAGCCACACCGGTCGCGGAGCAGACCTGCGCGGACTTGGATTGTCCGATCCCGTAGATATAGGTGAGAGACACCACGAGTTGTTTCTCCCTGGGAATGTCAATGCCGGCAATACGTGCCATCGTCGCCTTCCTAACCCTGCCGCTGCTTGTGGCGCGGGTTCTCGCAGATCACCATCACGCGCCCATGGCGGCGGATGACCGTACACTTGTCACAGATTTTCTTGACGCTTGGTCGAACTTTCATGATTTCTGTTTCTTACTTGTACCGATAGGTGATTCGACCCCTGGTGAGGTCATACGGGGTGAGTTCCACCTGAACCTTGTCGCCGGGCAGGATTCGGATGTAATGCATCCGCATCTTGCCGGATATGTGTGCCAGTACCTCGTGGCCGTTGTCCAGTTCCACGCGGAACATGGCATTCGGCAACGACTCGGTAACCTTGCCCTCTAGGACAATGGCGTCTTCTTTGTTCTTGGGCAGAACATTCCTCCTGGTCGGATCCCGCGGCCACGAAGGGCAACAGGATCACAGCGATCTTCACCTCGCGCACACGCAGACGCGGTCCATGGGGCGACGAGTCATCTTAGATGCTGTGGCTCACAGGGGCAAAGGAGCCATCAACTGCTCCCCCGCCGACTCCCATCATGGCTGGATCCAGCCCCCTGACAAACCCGCGATCAACCTGTCTCCCATGGGTCCGGCGGCACAGTCGTCTGATTGTCGGGAGTGGGATGGCACCTGAATGTGCGGGTCACCCCCATGTGTGATCACGAATGCCGAACCACAGGCATCACGAGTCCGGATCGTGAGGATCCCCGTGGCCGGGAATCAGATCCGCTCGTCGATTTCGGCGATGATCCCGGCTGAAATCTCGTCGGGATCGCCCACTCCGTCAACCTCGAGCAGGAGTCCTTCTGCGCGGAACCAGTCCAGGAGCGGAGCAGTCTGTTCGTTGTAGATGGCGAGGCGTTTGCGCACGGCTTCTTCGGTGTCGTCAGCACGCTGCTCCACCACGCCGCCGCACTTCGCGCACTTCTGAGTGGCCCCGGAGGAATCAGAGACCGAGTAGATCGTTCCGCATTCGTTGCATACCCGGCGCGAGGAGATTCGCTCGACCACAACCTCTTCCGGAACCTCGAGGTTCACGGCTGCGTCCATGCCGGTCTGGCTGACAAGACGCTGCAGATCGGCCGCCTGGCCCGGGGTACGGGGGAATCCGTCGAGAAGCCAGCCCCCAACGGCATCGGGTTCACCAAAGCGCTCCTCGATGATTCCCAGCATGATGTCGTCGGGCAGGAGTTGACCGGCATCCATGTATTCCTTGGCGCGCATGCCGAATGCGGTGCCGTCCTTGACCGCAGCACGAAGCATGTCTCCGGTGGAGATGTGGGGAATGCCGTAATTCGTGGCGAGCCTCGTCGCCTGAGTTCCCTTGCCGGCTCCCTGGCGCCCGAAGACGACGAGTCGAACTCCCTTTGAAGTTGGGTCGTTCATTACCCCTCCAGAATCGTGAGTCCTGACCTACTTGGAGGTCAGGAACCCTTCATAGTTGCGCATCATCAACTGACTGTCGATCTGCTTCATCGTCTCCAGGGCCACACCGACTGCGATGAGCAGCGAGGTACCACCGATGCTGAAGGCAACGTTGTTGTTGCCGCCACCGACAAGCACCGAAATCAGAATCGTCGGAATCACGGCCAGAATCGCAATGAAGATCGCGCCCGGCAGAGTGATGCGGTTGAGAACCTTGGACAGGTACGTCTCGGTCTGGGGTCCGGGGCGGATGCCGGGAATGAATCCACCCTGCTTCCGGAGGTTGTCAGCCTGTTGGGCCGGATCAAAGGAAATCGCGGTGTAGAAGTAGGTGAAACCGACGATCAACAGAGCCAGGAAAATCAGGTACAGAGGATTCACCGTGTTGACGAGGTTGTCATTGATGAAGCTCGACACACTCGCTCCCCAGCCGTCGGCCGGCAGAACCTGACTCAGCAGAACCGGCAGATTCAATACGGCACTCGCGAAGATGATCGGGATCACACCAGCCTGATTCACCTTCAGGGGAATGTAGGTGGACTGACCGGCGTACTGCTTGCGGCCGACGACCCGCTTGGCGAACTGCACCGGAATCCGGCGCTGTCCCTGCTCCATGAACACGATGAAGACCAGCAAAGCGATGAAGAAGGCCAAGAAGATGGCCAACTTCACGGTGCCATTCTCGGCGGCGTAAACAGCCGAGAAGGCAGCGGGCATGGTGGAAACGACCGAGCACATGATGATGAGCGACATGCCGTTGCCGATTCCGCGGTTGGTGATCAGCTCGCCCATCCACATCAGCAGCGCCGAACCGGCCGTGAGCGTCGTGACGATGAGGACCACACGCAATGGCGTGAATTCCGTGACCAGGCTGATGTTGTTGGATCCGGTGAGCCCACCGCCACCATTGGCGAACAGGAACGTGAATCCCGTTGCCTGGAGAACGGAAATGCCGATCGTGAGATAGCGGGTCCACTGGGTGATCTTGCGCTGACCGACAGCACCCTGCTGCTGCCACTCCTGCAACTTCGGAATCACCACGGTGAGGATCTGCATGATGATCGAGGATGTGATGTACGGCATGATCCCGAGCGCGAAGAGCGAGAACTGTGTGAGCGCCGGGCCGGAGAACAACTGCAAGTAGGCGAGCACGCCGCCCTCTCGAGCCTGGTCGCCGATCGCACGAACCGCGTTCTGATCAACACCTGGCACTGGCAGGAACGATCCGAACCGGTAGAGCACCAACATCGCGATGGTGAACGCCACCTTGTTGCGGAGATCCGGCACTCTGATGATGTTGCCGATGCGGGACATTGACGACCTACTTCTCGAGTTCTTCTCTACCGTGACATCCGGTATTCACCCTGACTACCGGATTTCTACCGTGTCCACCGGACCGGCGGGAAACCCCATGACCGGCGGAAACGATTCGACGACCGTACCGCAGGGGGGACATGGCCGCCGAACCCGGAGATTCGATTGTCTTCACCCCGAGGGATGAAATGGACTATCGGTTCGTGTGAGCACTGCCCTGGAATGCCGGGCGGACAGCGAAGGGAAGTGCTTCCTTGGAGAAGGATCCTCCGGCCGAGGTAATGGAGGCCTCAGCCGACTTGGAGCAGGCATGCACCTTCACGGTGACTGCCCGAGTCAACTCACCACGGCCGAGCACCTTGACCAGTGATCCCTTGGACACGAGGCCCTTGGAATGCAAGGTCTCCGCGGTCACCTCGGTGAGGCCCGACTCCTCGATGGTGTCGAGATTCACTGCCTGGTATTCGATGCGGAAAGGGTTGTTGAACCCGCGCAGCTTCGGCTGGCGAATGTGCATCGGCAACTGGCCACCTTCGAAGCCAACCGGGACCTTGCTACGGGCCTTCTGGCCCTTGGTGCCGCGGCCGGCGGTCTTGCCGCCCTTGCCGGAAATTCCCCGGCCAACCCGTTTCGAGCGCTTGCGGGATCCCTCAGCGGGTTTCAGGTCATGGATCTTCATCAGTCGACCTCCTCGAATGAAACAAGATGCGGAATCCTGGCAATCTGGCCGCGGACATCAGGGGTGTCAGGAAGCAGATGGGACTTGCCGACGCGGCCGAGCCCGAGCGCACGCAGTGTTCCGCGATGCTTCGGCTTCGATCCGATTCCCGAACGAACCTGTGTGACCTTGATCTGCGACATCACTGCACCTCGGGTTCGGGTTCCGGACCACGTTCCGCTTCGCGGTAGGCCTTGAGCAGGCCCGCAGGAATGATCTCGTCCTCAGGGAGTCCGCGCAGTTTGGCAATTTCATCCGGACGGCGAAGGTTCTTGAGGCCATCCACGGTGGCCTTTGCCACGTTGATGTAGTTCGAAGATCCCATGGACTTGCACAACACGTCGCTGATCCCGGCCTCTTCCAGGATTGCCCGAGCAGCACCACCGGCTATCACACCGGTACCCGGAGCGGCAGGCTTGAGCATCACTCGCCCGGCACCACACTCCCCGACGATGGGATGAACGATGGAGGTTCCGGCCAGAGCAACGCTGAACATGTTGCGTTTCGCCTCTTCGGTGCCCTTCTGGATGGCCAGAGGCACTTCCTTGGCCTTCCCGTAGCCGAGACCGACCCGGCCGGCGCCGTCGCCAATCACCACGAGTGCGGTGAAGGAGAACCGACGGCCACCCTTGACGACCTTGGCAACCCGGTTGATGTTGATGACCCTGGATTCACGTAGTTGTAGATCATCGTTTCGTCTATTCGCCATCAGAACTCCAGTCCTGCATTGCGGGCGGCATCCGCAAGAGCGGCCACACGTCCGTGATACCCGAAACCACCGCGATCGAACACCACGGTGTCGACTCCGGCAGACTTTGCTCGTTCGGCAACCAGGGTTCCCACCTTGGTCGCCGCGTCGGAGGAACCTGTGGCTCCACCCGAACGTACGTCCGCCTCAAGCGTGCTGGCCGCAGCCAGGGTACGTCCCTCACGGTCATCTATGACCTGAGCAACAATGTGCTTGTTGGACCGGAACACGGCCAGGCGTGGGCGCGCAGCCGTACCCTCAACGTTCTTGCGAACGCGAGCGTGCCGGCGCTTGCGCAGATTCTGCTTCTTCTTTGCTTTGTCGCTCATAGCTACGACCTCACCTACTTGCCGGCCTTGCCGGCCTTGCGGCGGACATGTTCTCCGGCGTAGCGCACTCCCTTGCCCTTGTAAGGCTCGGGTTTGCGCCACTTACGAATGTTCGCTGCCACCTGACCGACAAGTTGCTTGTCGATCCCGTGGACTTCGATCTCGGTGGGCAGAGGCACTTTGAAGGTGATTCCCTCAGGAGCCTCAACAGACACGGGATGAGAGAAACCGAGCGAAAGCACCAAGCTTCTGTCGCCCTTGGCCTGAGCACGAAAGCCCACACCAACGATTTCGAGATTCTTCTGAAATCCCTCTGTGACGCCGAGAACCATGTTCTGGACCAGAGAGCGCGAGAGGCCGTGCAGTGAGCGCCCTTCGGCGTCATCGTTCAGCCGCTCGAGGATCAGCAGTTCATCCTCCGAACGAACAGTGATGGCATCCGGGATCTCCTGGCTGAGTTCCCCTTTGGGGCCCTTCACCGATACAACAGAACCGTCGATTTTCACATCAACGCCGCTGGGAATGGTGATGGGTTCACTTCCTATTCGAGACATCAGCGCCTCCTCACCAGACGTGGCACAGGACCTCACCACCGACTCGCTGGCGGCGTGCCTCGCGGTCGGACATGAGTCCCTTGCTCGTGGACAGGACTGCGACACCGAGACCGCCGAGAACGCGCTCGATGTCGTTGTGCTTGCGATACACCCGCAAACCGGGCTTGGAAACTCGCTTGATTCCCGAGATGACCCGGCGACGCTCAGGTGAGTACTTCATGTCGATGTTCAGTAGTTCGCCCGGACGCTTCGGATCGTCGGCCACATCAAAATCAACGATGTAACCCTCGCTCTTCAGAACCTTTGCCAAAGCCACTTTTTGCTTGCTCGAAGGCATGCGCACCTGATCATGCATTGCAACGTTGGCGTTGCGAATGCGGGTGAGCATGTCGGCGATCGGATCAGTCATTGCCATTTCAAACGCCTCCTCTCACCAGCTGGCCTTGGTCACGCCCGGGATCTCTCCCGCATGGGCGAGATCCCGCAGGCAGATACGACACAGACCAAATTTGCGGTACACCGAACGCGGTCGCCCACACTTCTGGCAACGGGTGTAGGCCCGCACCTTGAACTTCGGCGTCCGCTTTTGCTTGTTCTTGAGACCTTGTTTTGCCATTTTCCTATAGCCCCTCACGCTGGAAAGGGAAGCCAAAGGCATCCAGCAGTGCTTTGCCCTCGGCATTGGTACGTCCTGTTGTAACGATCGTGATGTCCATTCCTCTGGTGGCATCGACCTTGTCGTAGTCGATCTCCGGAAAGATCAGCTGCTCCGTGACACCAAATGTGTAGTTGCCCGCGCCATCAAACGACTTGGGGCTCAGGCCACGGAAGTCACGGATTCGGGGGATGGCCAAGGTGACCAGCCGGTCGAAGAACTCCCACATGCGATCACCTCGCAGAGTGCTCTTCACGCCGATGGCCTGACCTTCACGCAGCTTGAAACCTGCGATCGACTTCTTGGCCCTGGTGACCACTGGCTTCTGACCGACGATCGAGGTCATGTCGGTCACGATCTTGTCGATCAGGCCCTTGCTGTCGACAGCCTTGCCGGCGCCGACATTCACCACGATCTTCTCGAGGCGCGGGACCTCCATGATGTTGCAGCCCAATTCGGCCTGCAACGCCGCGCGCACCTCGTCGTTGTACTTGGCCTTCAAGCGGGGCTTGACCTTGGTTTCGGTGCTCATAGCCGTTTCGGTGCTCACAGCTCACTTCCCGTCTTCTTCGAAACCCGAATCTTGGTGCCATCGTCGGCAACCGACATCCCGACACGAACGGGTTTGCCGTTTTCGATCAGCGCCACATTGGACACGTCGATGGGCATCGCCTTGTCGATGATTCCGCCCTGCTGCATCGAGCGGGTCGGCTTCTGATGACGCTTGGCCACATTGACGCCGTCGACGATGACCTTGCCCTTGGCGGGGAAGGCTGTGATGACTTCGCCTTCCTTGCCACGGTCCTTGCCACTCAACACGACGACCTTGTCACCTTTGCGGATCAACATCTCA
Organism: Actinomycetes bacterium; assembly: GCA_030621865.1. Classification (GTDB taxonomy): domain Bacteria; phylum Actinomycetota; class Acidimicrobiia; order Acidimicrobiales; family Microtrichaceae; genus JAHRAZ01. Next base: position 8,434 of record JAUXGW010000012.1, on the reverse strand, counting down.
GATCACCTCCGGGGCGAGGGACACGATTCGCATGAATTTCCTGTCTCGCAGTTCACGGCCCACGGGTCCGAAGATTCGGGTGCCTCGGGGCTGGCGCTGGTCATTGATCAGCACAGCGGCGTTTTCATCGAAACGGATGTAGCTGCCGTCCGGACGCCGCTTCTCCTTCTTGGTGCGAACCACGACACAGCGGACAACCTCTCCCCGCTTCACCGAAGCGCCGGGAAGAGCGTCCTTGACGGTTGCCACGAAGACGTCTCCGATCGAGGCGTACCGGCGGCGCGAACCACCCAACACCTTGATGACGAGCACCTCGCGTGCACCTGAGTTGTCCGCCACCTTGAGGCGGGTCTCCTGTTGGATCATCGAGCACGCTCCAGGATCTCGACGACGCGCCAACGCTTCGTCTTCGAAAGGGGACGGGTCTCCATCACGCGCACGCGATCACCGGTCTTCAAGTCGTTCTCTTCGTCATGGACGTAGAGTTTCTTGTCGAGACGAAGCGTCTTGTTGTAGCGCGGATGGCGCTTGCGCTCGGTCACAGTGACCACAGCGGTGCGGTCCATCTTGTCCGAGGTAACAATGCCCTCGCGGACCTTGCGCACGTTGCGCTCCGAGGTCTCGGTTGTCTCACTCATCGGAACCTCCGATTGCCTCAGCGGCAATCTCACGGGCTCGCATCTCAGTACTGATCCGAGCGATGTCCTTCTTGGTCTGCTTGATACGAACGAAGTTCTCCAACTGGCCTGTGGCCAGCTGGAACCGCAGCTTGAACAAGCGGTCCTTCTCTTCAGCGAGACGGTCGACGAGTTCAGCGTCGCCAGTCTCAGCGAGAATCTGATCTGCCATCAGAAACCCTCCTCGCGTTCGATGATTCGAGCCTTGATCGGAAGCTTCTGAATCGCTCGATTCAGGGCTTCACGGGCCACGTCGTCCTCCGGGTAGGAGAGCTCGAAGAGCACTCGGCCGGGACGAACAACGGCAACCCACAGCTCCGGATTGCCCTTTCCGGAACCCATGCGGGTCTCGGCGGGCTTCTGGGTCACGGGCTTGTCCGGGAAAATGTTGATCCAGACCTTGCCGCCACGCTTGATGTGACGGGTCATGGCGATACGTGCTGCCTCGATCTGGCGAGCCGTGATCCAGGCCGGTTCGAGAGCCTGAATACCGTACTGGCCGTAGGTGACCTCGGTACCCGCCTTGGCGGTTCCCTTGAGGCGACCACGATGCTGCTTACGGTGCTTGACCTTCTTCGGCATCAACATCTCACTCACCATCCCCGGGACGGAAATGAGGAGTTTCGTGCTGCTCGCGAGTGGATGCCTCGATGGCTTCTTCTTCCGCCAGCAACTTCTCGAACTCCGGATCAGCTTCTCCAACGAGGGGCTTGATCTCGGCTTCAGGCTCTTCCACCGCAGCCGCTTCGACGACAGCCTCTTCGACGACAGCCTGCTCGACCGCAGCCTCCTCGACCGCAGCCCCAGCAGGTGCGGGTTCAGGGGTCTTGCGAGTGGAGACAACCTTCGGGCGCGGCGCCTGACCGGCCGCTTCGCCCGCGGCCAGCGCCGCTTCCTTCGCGATCTTCTCGTCGGTGCTGGCCTTGTAGGGCAGGATGTCGCCCTTGTAGATCCAGACCTTCACTCCGATACGGCCGGCGGTGGTTCGGGCCTCGCGGAATCCGTAGTCGATGTCGGCACGAAGAGTGTGCAGGGGCACACGGCCCTCGCGGTACCACTCCGAGCGGCTCATCTCGGAACCGCCGAGGCGACCGGAGCACTGAACACGAATGCCAAGGGCGCCAGCCTTCTGTGCGTTCTGCACGGCGCGTTTCATCGCACGACGGAACGCGATTCGGTTGGCAAGCTGATCAGCAACACCCTGGGCGATCAGGGCGGCGTCGAGTTCCGGCTGCTTGATCTCCTGGATGTTGAGCTGCACCTTCGGGTTTCCGGTCAGTTTCGTGAGGTCCTTGCGGAGTTCGTCAGCCTGTGCACCGCGCCGACCGATGACGATTCCCGGACGGGCGGTGTGAACGTCGATACGGAGCTTGTCGCGGGTACGTTCCACCTCGATGCGACTGATCGCCGCATTCGGCAGCTTCTCCATGAGGTAGTCGCGGATTTTCCAATCCTCGATCACGTAGTCCACGTACTCTTCACGGTCGGCGAACCAACGCGACTTCCAGTCGGTGGTGATGCCGAGACGGAAACCGTACGGGTTGATCTTCTGGCCCATCAGTTCTTCTCCTCAGTCTCGGAATCACTGTCGCCATCTGCGTCGTCGGCGGCAGGTTCTTCCTTCACTGCGACCTGGGGTTCTTCAGCGTCCTGGGGTTCCTCGGCGGCGTCATCTGACACAGCCTCGTCGGTTGCAGCCTCTTCAGCTGGAGCCTCTTCCGTGGCGGTGATGTCGGATGCGGCGCCACTGACCTCGGAGTCGACTGACTCGTCAGTGACGATCTCGGCATCAACAGCCTCATCATCGCTGTCATCATCGCCCTCGGCGGAGTCTGCACGGCTCCTCGCAACCCGACGGGCACGATCGGCGCGGGCGTCGCTGGTGACACGACCCCGACTCTCCGCACGCTTGCGAAGTTCGTCCATCTCCTCGGCTGTGTACCGGCTCACGATCACGGTGATGTGGCAGGTGCGCTTGAGGATCTGGGTGGCGCGACCCCGTGCCCGAGGACGCCAGCGCTTGAGAGTGGGACCCTCATCCGCGTAGCAGGCTCCCACGAAAAGCTCTTCCGGCGGGATGTCATTGTTGTTGCCGGCATTGGCGATCGCGCTGTCGAGAACGTTTCGGACCGGGTCCGCTGCGCCACGTTCACACAGGTCGAGCTCGTTCAGGGCCTCGTCAACGGACTTGCCGCGGATCAGGTCGAGGACAGCGCGGGCCTTGCTGGCCGAGAATCGGGCGTGAGTCAGTCTGGCGCGCACTCCGGGAGTCTCATTGGTCTTGACCGCGGTGCTCATCAGCGGGCGCCCCTCTCCTGGGTGGCGTGAAAGCGGAAGGTACGCGTCGGAGCGAACTCGCCCAACTTGTGGCCAACCATGGATTCGGTCACATACACCGGGACGTGCTTGCGTCCGTCATGCACCGCGATGGTGTGTCCGACCATCTCGGGAATGATCGTGGACCGGCGTGACCACGTCTTGATGACTGTCTTCTGACCCTTCTCGTTGAGGGCATCGACCTTGCCGAGGAGATGTTCATCGACGAAAGGTCCCTTCTTGAGGCTACGAGGCATCGTGGTTCTCCCTGCTCACCGACGCGACCCGCGGGTGCGGCGACGGCGGACTATCAATTTCTGGGACGGCTTGTTGGTATTACGGGTACGGCCCTCTGGTTGACCCCAGGGTGATACCGGATGGCGTCCACCGGAGGTCTTTCCCTCGCCCCCACCGTGGGGATGATCGACCGGGTTCATGGCCACACCGCGAGTCTGCGGGCGAACGCCCTTCCAGCGGTTGCGACCGGCCTTGCCGATCTTGACGAGATCGTGCTCCGAGTTTCCGACCTCTCCCACGGTGGCACGGCAGTCAATGGATATCCGACGCATCTCCGACGAAGGCAGACGCAGAGTTACGAAGTCACCTTCCTTGGCGACCAACTGGACGCTGGAACCAGCGGAGCGTGCCATCTTGCCGCCAGCGCCAGGCTGGATCTCGACGTTGTGGAGCACGGTGCCGACCGGGATGTAACGCATCGGCATCGCGTTGCCCGTACGGACCTCTGCTCCGTGGCCGGAGGCGACCATGTCGCCAACCTCGAGTCCACGGGGAGCGAGGATGTATCGCTTCTCACCGTCCAGGTAATGCAGCAGGGCGATGTTGCAGGTGCGGTTCGGGTCGTATTCGATGGAAGCGACCTTGGCAGGGACCCCATCCTTGCGACGCTTGAAGTCGATGACGCGGTACTGGCGCTTGTGTCCACCGCCGCGATGACGACTGGTCTTGCGACCGACGTTGTTGCGGCCGCCAGTGCGATTCTTCTTGGCGAGCAGTGACTTCTCCGGCGTGGAGGTGGTCAGCTCGGCGAAGTCCGAAACGGTCTGGAACCTGCGGCCGGGGCTTGTTGGCTTGCGTTTTCTTACTGCCATCTCAGTTTCCCTCGAAGAGGTCGATGTTGCCGTCGGAAAGCGTGACGATCGCCCGTTTCTGATCCGGGCGCTGTCCATAGGTGAAGTTGCGGCGGTTGCGGAAGCGCTTGCCCTTGCGGTTCAACGTGTTCACCTTGAGGACCTTGACACCTGGCCAGATGGCCAGAACGGCGTCACGGATCTCTGGCTTCGATGCGTCCGGGGCAACTTCGAATGTGTAGACGTTCTCGTCGAGAAGTCCATAGGATTTCTCGCTCACGACCGGTCGGATGATGACATCGCGTGGATCCCTCATCTCAGGCCTCCGCTTCGGTCTTGTCGGCCTCGCCCGTTGCCGGAGATTCGGCGCCGGGGAGAGTCTCTTTGCAGAACAGGAGGAAGTCGGCCACGAGCACGTCGTATGGATTCAGCTCGGAGGCGGTGACGACATGCGCGTGTTGAAGATTCCGGAATGACTTCCAGGTGATCTCGTCGCCATCCGTGATGACCACAAGAACGCGACCCTCGATTTCAAGGGATTTGAGGAGCGCAATGGCACCCTTGGTGCTCGGTGTTTCGAATCCGAAGTCCTCGACCACAACGATCTTGTCCTCGGAAGCACGATCTGAAAGAGCAGACCGAAGGGCCAGCTTCTTCATCTTCTTGGGGGTCTTCTGTTCGTACGAACGGGGCTTCGGAGCAAAGGCAACACCACCACCGCGGAAGTGCGGAGCCGTGATTGAACCCTGGCGGGCATTGCCCGTGCCCTTCTGGCGGTATGGCTTGGCGCCACCGCCGGTGACGTCCCGGCGTGTCTTGGTCGACTGGGTGCCGGAGCGCCTGGCGGCCAGCTGAGCAGTGACAACCTGATGCAACACGGCCATGTTCGGCTCAATGCCGAACAGGTCGTCGAGCAGGTTGATTGAACCTGAATTCTTGCCTGATGAGTCATACAGAGTGATGGATGACATCAGCCGGCACCTCCGGAGGCGTTGGCCTTGCCCTTGACCGCGTCGCGCACGATTACCACGCCGCCCTTGGGTCCGGGCACGGCTCCCTTGACGAGCAGCACACCCTGATCGGTGTCTGCCTTGACGACTTCGAGGTTGAGTGTGGTGACCCTGGTGCCACCCATGCGGCCTGCCATCTTCACTCCCTTGAATACACGCGAGGGTGTGGCGCACTGGCCAATGGCTCCAGGCTTGCGGTGTGCCCGGTGCACACCGTGAGATGCTCCCTGACCGGCGAAGCCATGACGCTTCATGACTCCGGCGAAACCCTTACCCTTGCTGACTGCGGTGACATCGATGCCTTCACCGGCTTCGAAAATGTCTGCGGCGAGCTCCTGGCCCACCTCATAGTCACTGACATCGTCGATACGCAGTTCGACCAGACGAATTCCCGGCTCCACACCAGCTGACTCGTAATGTCCTGAGAGACCCTTGGGCAGCTTGCGAGCGTCCCTCTGGCCATAGGTGACCTGAAGGGCTGCATAACCGTCTTTTTCGGTGGTGCGGACCTGAACAACCCTCACCGGCGAGACGCGCAGGACCGTGACAGGGACAATCTGGTTGTCCTCGTCCCAAACCTGGGTCATCCCCAGTTTTTCTCCAACAATTGCTTTCTTCGCCATGATGGCTTGTCCTTTGACGCTGCAAGCGACTCCTCCGGGCCGAGGGCCGGTACGGATTCATGCCGCTCACGCGAACGCTCCGCACAGGCAAGACCCGGCGGAGCGACGATTCGGTTTTGCCGACTGGTTCCCCAGCCGCTTTCGCGACAGAGGCCTTGACGGACGTCAGTTGCAGTGGTCCTCCACCCTCGGCGGTTGCTGGCAGCGGACTCGCTGCTCGCTCAGCCTTGGGAATTGGAGCTTCGAACATCCTTCGGGGGCATCAGCCCTCAAAGACGACTTGTTGACTCTACCAGCACCGCTGGTGGGCACCAAATAGGGGATTCCAGCCCCGTTCATCGACCGGGGATGATCCCATTCTCCGGCTTCTCAGGATTCTCTGGTGATTCAGGCGTCCTGAATCTTGATCTCGATGTCCACACCAGCAGGCAGGTCAAGACGCTGAAGTGAATCCACGGTTTTGGCCGTGGGCTCGACGATGTCGATCAGACGCTTGTGAATCCGCATCTCGAAGTGCTCGCGTGAGTCCTTGTCCTTGAACGGCGAACGAATGACGGTGAAACGGTGCTTCTCGGTGGGAAGTGGAATCGGTCCACGAACCTCAGCCTTGGTGCGGTGGACCGTCTCGACGATCTTCTTCGTGGACTGGTCGATGACCTCATGGTCATATGCCTTCAACCGGATCCGGATTTTCTGCGCTGCTGCTGCCATAACAATTCCTATGGGGGATAAGTGGTGGCGCCAACCCGACTCGGGCGGCACGGTCATCAACTGTCAAGAAACGGTGCCCTTGTGCGGAAATTCCGCTCCGGCACGAGAAGCCACATTACTCACCGGCGCTGGCCGGCGCCAGACCGCCAACGGATCAATCCCGCGAAATTGCCCGGATTGAAGCACACTCCGCCGCCCGGCAAACCATGATGGACGACGTGACGCAGGCGGCACCCAGCCCAGAATCCAACTCCACGCAACCTGAATCCTGCGGACCGAAGCACCAGAGGCCATCCTGGCGAGCTGTTCTGCTGGCGCTTGCCGCGGTGCTGATCGCAGGCTGCACCAACAGTGACGAAGCCGGCGGATCGGATGCCGACGCTTCCGATCCCGCGGATGTCGGCGCCGATGCCCCTTCGGAGAATCCCTCCAGGAATCACGTCAACGCGGTCCGCGTTGATCACAACGGATCCTGGGTGGAAACCGACTGCCGGATATTCAATGAAGACAACGTATGGCACGCCGACGTCAGCAACGCGCAGGGCGAACCCCTCATTGATCTCCCCCGCGAACTGATCAGCAGAGTACGGCCCCAGCCGTACGATCCATTGCAGCTCAACGCAGGTTTCCCTCCTCTTGACGAGAACGGGGAGCTTGTAACTCCCGGCGGCGCCATCAATTACGTTGACGCCTCTGATCCGGTTGTCACCGTGGACATCTCCGGGTCGCTTTGGAATGGGGAATCGGAATACACCGCCGCTGCGTTCGCCTTTGGCGTGGCAATCGGTGGAAAGCTCGACCATCCGATTCCCCGGGAGGGAGTGTCCATGCAGCTTGACAGCACCGACGATCACGCTATCTTCCTGGACACCGATCGCTGCACCTCCTACGAACACATCCGCTGGGACCGAATCCCACAGCGATTTGTGTCACAGTACTTGTCGGTATTCGACCTGAGTTCGAACTACCGGCGCCTCAGTTCGGAGCCGAACTGGACTCAACCCCCGATCAACTCGGCACAGGGGGTGATCAACAGCCAACTTTCTCCGGTCGCCCCCGAGGTTCCGGGGATGGCCCGGTTCAACATGCTTGGTGGCCGCGGATCAATCACAGCGACGGCCGGTAGCGGTGTGTCCGGCGTGGCCGGCGCTGTTCGCATTGACGAGATTTTTTTGTCCCCGGAATCCGGGGACCACGAGGTGGAACCGCACAGAGCTATCGATCACGCGATCGGCGCTGTGCTCCCGAAGTGGTGGATCACCGGCACACCGAACTCCACGCCAACGGATGTCGTTCCCTTCGTATGGCCGGCCACGCGCTCCGACGGCTGCGCGGGCGAGCAGACGATTGATTGCGGGGTCGGGACGGTCCGCCATGGTGAGCCGTCGATTCCCATGGGATCTCGACTGAGGCTGGGATCCAGTGCGTGCGACGCCGACTGGAACCATCCGCAGGCAGTGAAGATCGTTGATGCTCTGTGCTCATACGGGGTAGTGGTGATCGACTCCTCGAATCACTTCAGCCTGGGCCTGGAGAGCTCCAACAAGTGGGATCCGCAAGCGGGCGCCGAGCTTGGTTCCCTGCACCTGAGCGATTTCGACATGATCGACCTAGGCGGAGAGATGTCCGACACCCTCTGGGATGCGGCCCAGCGCTGGGCCGCCGACCACCTGGAGGCAGGCAGCACTCTCGGTCAGGGCTGGTACGGCGGCACCTTCTGGGGACAACTCCTGAGGAGTCCAGCGGATCCCGACACACCCCGATACATGGCCGACACCCTGGATATCGTCAACGACCCGGACTGGCTCACGTATCCCTGAGCCTTCGCCCACCACCTGATTCGCCTGAAATGGTGTTCTGTGATGGTCAGGTCGCGCTTTGGCGCGACCCGACCATCACAGAACCAGTCACTTCAAGATTTGGGTCACCCGACCCGCACCAACAGTACGACCACCCTCACGAATCGCGAACCGCAACCCGTCATCCATCGCAATCGGAGCAATCAACTC
>JAUXGW010000323.1 GCA_030621865.1 Actinomycetes bacterium | reverse complement strand
TGACTGGTACAGCGGGATGGGGATGGGACTCGACGAGCAGAACGCGGACGGGACCTGGAACCTTCCTGTCCCTGCGACGTTCGTGCTCGACCGCACGGGCACCGTTGCGGCCGCCCATGTTGATCCGAACTACCGGGAACGCATGAGCGCCGAGACGGTGCTCGACGCACTCCGGGCGCTGCAATGAGCTTCGTTTGTCGGTTTCCATTCGGACGGCTGCAGTTGCAGTGAACTCCGCTTGTCGGCTTACATCCGGACGGCTGCAGTTGCAGTGAACTCAGCTTGTTGGTTCGCCTCCGCATGGCTGGAGTTCCGGGGTCCGCAAGGTGGTCGAGGGTAGGGTGCGTCCTTGGTTGACGAGTGGCTCAACTCAGGCGAGTGGCTCGACTCAGAGGATCTGTCCGACTTCGAGCGTGATGTGGCACGGGTTCTGGTTTCACTCGGACCCGGTGAGCTCGCCACCTACGGCGAGGTCGCTCTGGAGGCCGGTCACCCGGGAGCGGCCAGAGCTGTTGGGTCATTTCTGAGCCGTGCCCCAACCGGTGTCTTCCCGTGGTGGCGCGTGGTGGCTGCCACCGGCCGGCTGGTTTCCGGTGCGGCCCAGGAGCAGGCGGAACTCCTGCGGGCCGAAGGCGTCGAGGTGACAGGCGACCGAGTTCGTCCAATGGCGTGATTCTGGGCCAACCAGTTCGGGGACTCTGGCCAACCAGTTCGGGGAGTCTTGCGAGCAGCTCCGTCGATCCATCGCTTCTGTACGCGACGGGAGGGTTGCTACTGAGTTGCCAGCCCGGCCAGGTCGTTGCGTTTGTTCCAGTAGCGGCGAACGAAACGCGGCCGCGTGTCAGAGTATGTTCCACCGAGTTGGTCAAGGGACCGATCGATGAGGTGTTGGTGTTCGGCAAAGGCTGCAGCGCTTTGCGGAGGGTCCGCCAACCACGCTGATTCGAGTGCATCCCGTTCGGCGATGATCCGGGGCGCAAGCCGCTGCGGATCCTGCATCACCAGCCGGTGGAGTCGTTCATGGGTCCACCACAATGAGTTGTCGGCGGTTCCGGTGGGGAGCGATCCAACGTCGACTGGGTTCGACACGCTCACAGGTTTGAACAGGCTCAGACATGGTGACGAGGTGGCGGTAGCCCAATGTTGATTGCCGTCGGGGCTGAGACGCGAAACCCAGCTCGCTGTGCTGAGAGAAGACACGATCTCGCTTCCGCCGTGCATGCAGGCCATTCCAAGCGTGCCGTTCAGCCGCCGGTAGGTCGGCCAGGCGTCTCCTGCGTGATCGCGCAGGATCTGCATCATCGAACCGGGGCCGTCGGCTTCGGTGGCACAGCTCTGGGTTCTGCTCTGGCGGGTCTTCGCCGCCGCCACAGCGGTCTTCAGCCGGTCCGAATGAGCTTCGGCAAATACCGGAATCGTGAGGCCGTTGGAGATGCTGCGTGCCCCATGGATCCTTTCAGCCGCCCAGTCGGTGCCGGCGGTTTCCAGCACCAGTGCGCCGTTCGGGTCGGCGATGATGAAACTGCTGAAGTAATACAAAGTCGGGTCCTCGAACCCACTTGCGCCGCCCTGGCCGTGTGCATCGATCAACTCCGTGATGACGTTTCTTGCCTCCTCGGCCGTGCGGGAGCGTTCAAGCGCGAGCCGAATCAGGTCCATTCCCGTGAGTCCCGTGTCGGGAGTCTTTTCGCGGGTGGGCACCCTTTCGTTGCCTATCACGACGCCGTGTTCGTTGGTTCCCATCTCGGCGCCCCACATCCAGAACGGCCGACTCAGCAACACCGCATGGGTCTGTGTGACCTGGGGTATCTCGATGTGAGTACATCTGAGCGATGCACCGGCGGCGTGTGTTTCGCGCTCGCGCCAGTCCAGCACCTGTGCTTCGTTGGGATCGCGGTCGGAGTTCTTCGCGAACAACACACCACTTTCGGAAACGACTGCAATCGTGTCGCACATGGGGCTGACTACCTCTCTATTCGGCCCGGGATCAGGAACGGGTAGACCCGCCGACGCACCCGCCGCTGCCATGTGCGGTCCAGGTGCCGCAAACGTTGGAGAAGCGCCCAGGTTCGCGCATCGGAGCGGTAGTAGGCGCGTGCCTGATCCTCGGTGATCGGTGGATCAACACGTTGATTGGCGGCGTCGAGTGCGGCCGGAAGATCCTTGTCGAGTTTCTCCTTGATCAGGTTCCCCGCCAGATCCAGAACAGCGGCCCTCGGGTCGTAGTAGTGGCCAAGTATCTCGTCGAGGAGAAAACGTCGCACGCCGCCGCGCAGCAGCCACGGAAGTGACGCCAGGAACAGCTCGGAGTCCAGTAGTTCGGCCCCTGTGTCGTCACGGAGCATCGGTGTGGTCACGTCGAGGTAGATGAGGTCCCCGTCGACGAGTGCCCAGTTCGAGATCTGCGCATCGAGGCCCAACCGGGGTCCGATCGCGTCCACGGTGATCCCGATGACCCGGCTGAGGAGATCGGGAGCGTCCGAGCGGCGAAG
>JAUXGW010000368.1 GCA_030621865.1 Actinomycetes bacterium | reverse complement strand
ACGCCCTCCATGGCCTGTGTTGCCTGACGGGCGGTCTGTACGCCGATCACCTGCTCGTTCGGCGGAACGAACTCATAGAGCACGTTTCCGTCGCGGTCTTCGACCTTCGACACGAAGTGCGCCGGATTCTTGCGACCGTCGTTGGCGATGGTCCCGAATGCCAGCGCCATGTCCAGCGGCCTGACAAGTGCAGCGCAACCGATGGTGAAGCAAGCCGGATTGGCGTCGTTCGGGTCGAGGCTGTCAGCTGAAACACCCAGGTTGATGGCCGACTGTTTCACGGCGTCGATTCCAACCGAGGTCTGCATCCGCATGAAGGCGCAGTTGTTGGACCTCGCGAGGTGTTGACTGATCGTTTTCTCGCCACGGGTCGGGCAGTCGAGCGGATATTCACCCGGGCGCTCCACTCCCCACTTCACCTTGAGAGCTTCCGGCGCCGGGTCGCCCAAGATCGTGTCGCTGATCGTGAAGCCCTTTTCCAGCGCCGCAACCATCGTGAACGGTTTGAACGCTGATCCCGAACTGAAACCTCCATCACCGGATCGAGGACCGCGGACAGGGTCTCCGATCTCGATCGGGGTGTCGTTGATGATCGCTTCGCCGACGATCGCCCGCACGGCTCCCGAACTCGGCTCCACAGCGGCCAGAGCAACTTCTGTTCGAGGATCGCGTTCCTTGATCGGGTTCTTCGCGGCGGCCTCCTCGGCGAGGGCCTGCGCTCGCGGATCGATCGTGGTGGTGATGTTGAGTCCGCCGTTGAATATGAGGTATCGGCGCTGCTCAACGGTGTTGGCCAGCCAGTCTGCCCGAAGCAGTTCGTCGCGAACCTTGCGTTCCACGTATGACAGCGATCTCGAATCCTTGGCCGCGGTTCGCCCCGAGACTTCTGTTGGGAGAGGGATTCCGGCGATGAACTTGCCCTCCTCTGCGTTGAGCAAGCCCTCGTCGATCATCCGGGAGACAGCGATGTCGCGCCGCTCCAACGCGGTTTCCGGATTGTTGATCGGTTCATAGCCGGTCGGATTGCGAATCAGGGCTGCGATTGTCGCCGCTTCGGCCCAGTTGATGTCCTTGGCTGACTTGTTGAAATACGCGCGCGACGCTGCCTCGACTCCGTATGTGCCTTGACCCAGATAGATCTGATTCAGATACTGCTGAAGGATCCGGTCCTTGCATTCGACCTTCGAGACGTCTTCGCAGAACTGATCCTCCAGCTGGAGCGCCAGTGAGGCCTCCTTGACCTTTCGCTCGATGCTGCGTTCATTTCCCACGAGGCTCAGCTTCACGAGCTGCTGCGTGATCGTGGAACCGCCCTGGGAGACCTCTCCTGAGCTGGAGTTGGCTCGCATCGCCCTCACGATCGACTTCACGCTGACGCCGTCATGGTCGTAGAAATCGGCGTCTTCCACTGCCAGGACGGTGGCCTTCAACTCCTCGGACATTTCATCCAGAGGAACGATGATGCGGTTCTCAGTGCCCTGGAGTTTGCCCATCTCGGCGCCGTTGGTGTCGCGAACGAGTGATCCTTCGGGCAGCGGCGGCAACGAGAGCTTCAGCCTCGGACTGAACGACGCTGCCTCGGAAACCTTGCCGACTTCCGGGACTACCTGGGTAACGATGAGGCCGATTGTGAGAACGCCAAAAGCAGTGATTGCCACGAAACGTAAGAGCAATAGAATGCTTCGGCGCATTTTTCACCATCGCCGCACATGAAGGGGGAATTCGGGCGCGGCACTACTCCCGAAGGGAGTTTACGGGCACTGTCACCAAGAATTATGCGCGGTATGTAATTCTACCCAGCAGACCGGCCCTCAATCGAGCCGTGGCCGGGTGTTGGACTTGATCAGAACTCTTCGTCGAAGACGACATCGCCGTCCACCGCAACTGCGTATGCCGAGACCGTCCGCTCGAAGAAGTTCGTGAGTTCCTGAACGTCCTGGAGCTCCATGAAGGC
>JAUXGW010000009.1 GCA_030621865.1 Actinomycetes bacterium | reverse complement strand
AGAACGACATGGCTACGATCCGACTTTCTGCCTGCCGCCCGCTCGGCCGAGAACTTGTCGGCAGACAACTGGAGTGGTGCCAGAGACCTCGCTGGCTACGCTCGCAGGCTCGACGAATCCTGGCACAGGGTCCACGTGGACTCGGTCAACACCGACGAGGCGGTGGGCGACCTCGGATCCAGCCGGGAAGTGCAGGCAGTGGTTTCCCTCGGTGCTCTGGATGAGTCCGAAGTGGAAGTTCAACTCCTCACCGGACCCGTCGGCCAGGCCGGTGAGATCACACGGGTGACCGAGATACCGATGACTCCCGGGGGCATGGTGGATGACGATCACCATCGTTACGGTGCCCACGCACCACTTGATTCTGCCGGCCGCATGGGAGTGACCGTGCGGGTGGTGCCACGGCATCGGTTGATCACCAATGCCGTGGATTTCGGCAACGTGGCCTGGGCCACCTGAGATTCAGGCTCAGTTGACGCTGCACCGTCTGGAGGGAACACCCTGCAACTCCGGTTGTCCGGACGAACATGGCGGCGGCGACCTTCGCCGATGAAGCCCTGTTTTTGGCACCTGCGCGCTAGTGTTCGACTCGCTGCCCGGTCAACCAATGGATGAGTGGCGGATGGGAGACGGGATGCAGGTCGACGAGTTCAGTGCGGGGCCGGCAACGGATACTGACGAGTCATCTGCGGATCCAGACCAGTCGGCCGCGGATGCGGGCGAATCAGTCGCCAATGCCGCCGCCGAAGGGCAAACTGACGAAACAGTGTCGATGCGATGGCAACTCTGGGCGATCTTCATCGTCAGTGCTGCGGGCTTGCTCCTGGAGGTCTCCTACACCCGAATCGTCTCCTACAAACTGTGGTACTACTACACATATCTGGTGATCGGTCTGGCTCTGCTGGGTATCGGCACCGGAGCCACCCTCGTTGTCGTGTCACCCCGAATCAGGGGTGCAGCAACCCGAACGATCCTCGGGTGGACCTCAATCCTCGGAGCCCTCAGCATCGTGATCGGATATGCGGTCGTGTCGCAGTGGCCCATCGACACAGCCGTGCTCTGGGACTACGGATCGAGGGACTCCTTCGCAAACTTTGGTGCACTGCTGATCATATGTGTGGCGCTTTTCATCACGTTCGTGTCAATCGGCGTACTCATCGCCACGCTGCTCGGAAGAGGCGGCAAGTCGCTGTCGAAGCTCTATTTCGCCGACCTCGTCGGAGCAGGTATTGCCGCCGCGGTGGTCGTTTACCTCATCAGCTGGATAACACCTCCCGGAGTGATCGCACTGAGTGCGCTGCTGCTGGCTGGACTCGGCGCGGCCGCCGCCTACCTGAAAGTTGGTTCACAACAGGAGTCAGCCGCTGGATCGGAAACACCCGCTCCCACCCTGGGTCAGGTCAGCACAACGGAGCGTGTCGCAGCGGTTGCCGTTGCAGCGGTCTGTCTGGCGATGCTGGTGTTCAACAGTTCACTTCCCGACGTGAAGGTGGAGAAACACAAGATCAGTCCTCCTGCGGAAGGGTTTGAGGCAAGCGACTGGGGTCCGGTGTTCCGGGTGGATGTGGATCCACTTCCACAGGAGTACAACTCGAAGCTCCTGTCTCACGACGGCTCCTGGGGATCGGCTCTGCACGAGTGGGACGGAAACACAGAGAACCTGACCGAGTTCGAGAACGATCCGCGTGCATGGCCTTTCGCCGTGCTTGGAGAACCGGCCCGACGAGAGTTGATCATCGGCTCGGCGGGCGGAAACGAAATCCAGACCTCACTCTTTTTCGAAACCGAACAGATCGAAGCAGTCGAACTGAATCCGGTCACCGTTGACCTCGTCTCCGAACAGTTCGCCGACTACACGGGCAATCTCGCCGAAAACCAGGCAGTGAACCTCACCCAGGGAGATGGACGCACCTTCCTGGCTCGCTCCGAAGAGGACTTCGACCTGATCTGGTTCGTCGCCCCGGACAGTTATGCGGCCAACAACGCCGCTTCGGCGGGAGCCTTTGTTCTCTCCGAGAGCTACCTCTACACCGCCCAGATGATCGAGGAGAGCCTGGGACACCTGAGCGAGGACGGCCTTGTGGTTGCACAGTTCGGCGAAGTGGATTTCGCCAACAAACCGAACAGGGCACTTCGTTATGTGAACACCGCTAGGGAAGCACTCGAAGAGATGGGAGTGGACGACCCTTCGCAACACATCGCAGTGGCTCGATCAAGCGATCCGCTTTCCGGCGGTCTCTCCACCTTCATCGTCAAGCGGACACCGTTCACACCGGATGAGGTGAATCGCCTGGTGGAGGTGATCCCAAATGTGGAACCCGCCGAGCTGATCTATGCCCCCGGCGTTGAGTCATCAGATTCACTCGTTGCGCAGGTTGCTGCTCTGGGTCCGGGAACCAGCTCCGAAACACTGCTGGCGGACTATCCCTACGAGGTAGGTGCCATCACCGACGACGGCCCGTTCTTCTGGCATTTCACCCCGTTCAACGATGTGATCAGCGAGATCAACCAGCCGGCCTCGGCGGTGGATCTCGAGGACTCCATAGGCGAACGTGTTCTGCTGCTGCTGCTGGGAATTGCTGCCTTCTTCGCCGCGCTGTTCCTGTTGCTGCCGTTCGTGATGATTCGCAAGGAGTGGAAGCAGCTCCCGGCAAAGGGCCTCAGCGCGCTCTACTTCGCTGCCCTGGGCCTCGGCTTCATGCTCTTCGAGATCACGATGATCCAGCGGTTCACCCAGTACCTGGGGTACCCCACCTACTCGCTGACCGTCACACTGGCCTCGATCCTGGTGTTCACCGGAATCGGTGCGTGGTTGTCCGGCTGGCTGACCAACAACAAGGGAGTGAGGCCTGCCAAGTTGATGGCCGTACTGCTCGGTGTTCTGGCAGTGCTGACGGTCGCCTACAGATTCGGGGTACCGGCTCTCACCGAGAACACCCTCGATGCGCCGTTCTGGGCGCGTGTGGCTCTCACTGTGATCGTTCTGGCTCCGTTGGGACTGTGTCTGGGAATGTTCATGCCGCTTGGTCTTTCCACCGTGGCCGGCATGAGCGACCACGCTGACGAGTACGTCGCCTGGGGCTGGGCGATCAACGGTGCCTTCTCGGTGGTCGGTTCGGTGTTGACCACCATGTTGTCGATGTCCTTCGGATTCCGCACAGTCCAGTTCATGGCCTTGCTTGTGTATGTGGCAGCAGGCGGCGTCTTCGTGGTGTTGCGCAAACGAGCGAGGGCGCTCAGCGCATCGACGGCTTGATCCGGACAGGGCCTGATACGCACAGCACCTGACCCGGGCTGGGCCGGGGTTCACTCGAACTCGGCGTGACCGGGACCGTTCTCCAGGAAGCTGGACACGCCGGCAACCGCATCATCTGTGGAGAAGCTCGACACGAACAGGCGCTGCTCGCCAAGAAGGCCGTCTTCGAGGCTCCCGGAGAGTCCGGAATCGATTGCCCGCTTTGCCAGAGCTGTGGAGGCTCGGGGTCCCTTGGTGAAATCTCTCGCCCACTCGAGGGCCTCGTCGCGGGAATCACCGGCCGCGATGCGGTCAATCAGCCCGATCTCCAGCGCCTCCCCAGCCGGAACGGTGCGCCCCGAGAACACAAGATCCTTGGCCTTGGCCGGGCCGATCAGACGCGCCAGACGCTGGGTTCCACCACCTCCGGGGATGATCCCCAGCAGAATCTCCGGCTGTCCGAGCAGTGATTTCTGACCGGCCACCCGGAAATCACATGCCAGCGCCAACTCACAACCGCCGCCGAGGGCAACTCCGTTGATGGCTGCGATCGTGGGACACGGAAGGGCCGCCACGGCATTCAGCGCATCCAGAAATGCCCGGCCGATACTCTGTACGGTCTTGCCGTCGTTGAGTGCAAATGGCGCTTGCCCACCGCGCTCCGCGAATTCGGTGATGTCCGCACCGGCAGCGAAGTGCTTCTCGCCACCTGTGATCACCACCGCCTTCGGATTGGCAGTGGCCAACTGACTGCACACATCGCTGAGTTCATTGAGGAGATCCACACAAAGCGGATTCAGCTTGCCGTTGGAGATGGTGAGGAGGTGCAGGGCGGGTTCGACCTCATCAGTTGTCACAAAGCTCATGGCGAGCGAGCGTACCCGCTCAACCACGATGGGCCGAGCGAACGATGCGATCTACCCCTGGGCACCGGAACGACCGTCCCGCCTCGAGGCCTTCTGCAGGCAACGTTGCACCCTTATGAGCGAAGGTCGCCGGTCCGGCTTCGGCATGACTCCCGCTCCGAGAATCCGTTCCGCAGCGGACGGAATCGGAATCCCGGCCTCCTCGAGGCAGTGCAGTGCAGTGGCACACAGCCCGAACACATCCGAGGATTCGCTCGGCCCACTCCCCCGTCTTCGCTCCGGAGCCGCGAATCTCGGCGTGTGGCCTCCACGCGGGGAGGTCTGGTCCGCCATCGCCGAAGATCCGAAGTCCGCGAGATATGCATCTACGTCGCCACCGTCGTTCGTGCGAAGGAGGATGTTCGATGGCGACACATCGCCATGCACAACACCCGCCCGATGGGCTGCCGCCAATGCGTCCGCAACGTCGGACAACCAGCGCCACATCTGTTTGGATTCGATCCCTTCCGCATCGCCTTCAGAGCGCGGCTGATCAGGATCCAGCCCTGCCAACCGGTCAGCCAGTGAGCCTTGATCCGCGTGGTCGGTGACGATCCATGCAAGATCCGCAGCGGAACCCACCGCTATCACCTCGGGAATCGCACAGTGTTGAACGCGTGCCAGTGCCCGGGCCTCCGATTGCAGGCTTGCGAGGCGCTCGGTGCCCCGGACCACCTTGATCACCACGGTTCGTCCACGGCGACTGTCTCGCCCCAGGAACAACTCGGCAGATCCGGAATCCTCAATACGACGTTCCGGGTGGATATGGCCGGGGAGCCCGATGCGCCGCGCCAGATCCTCCACCTTGATCAATCCCTCAGCAGGTCATCGGCTGATGACCAGGGATCACCGTGTCCCGAGGTGAGTTCCTCAACCGCAGAATCCCAGTCTTCGCCGGCACACAATGCTTCGGCTCGCTCTGCCAGGCGTGCGGCCACAACCGCCCGAAGCTCCTCTTCAACGCGTTGTCTCCGCCGAATCACCCCAACGCCGCTGAGGCCAAGCCAATCCCTGTGTTCAACAAGAGCTGCACGGAGTTCGTCGGTTCCGAGGCCATCGGTTGCAACCGTGCGAATCACCGGCGGCCGCCAGCGGCGATCACCGGACATCGCCAAGAGGGACTCCAGGTCCCGGACGGTCTCTGGAGCCCCTTCGCGGTCCGCCTTGTTGACGACGAAAATATCGGCAATCTCCATCAAACCGGCTTTTGCAGCCTGCACGGCGTCACCCCACCCGGGATTGACCACCACGACGGTGGTATCCGCTCGCGCGGCGATCTCCACCTCGATCTGGCCAACTCCAACGGTTTCGATGACAACCGGATCGAAACCTGCCGAGTCGAGAACTCGGGCAGCTTCGGGGGCAGCAAACGAAAGGCCGCCAAGGTGACCCCGTGTTGCCATGGAGCGAATGAATACCTCGTTGTCCAGGCCTTGCTCGGACATACGGACTCGATCCCCCAGGATCGCCCCGCCACTGAACGGAGATGACGGATCGATGGCCAGAACGCCCACCGGCTCACCCGACTCGGCCCAAGACCGACAAAGCGCGCTGGTCAGCGTGGACTTTCCGGCCCCCGAGGCTCCCGTGATCCCGATCACGTGAGCACCACGACCCGCGCGGTAGGTGACCGCTGCCACCGCCCGGGCGGAGGGTCCGCCCCGCTCCACCATCGACAGAAGTCGGGCGAGGGCGCCACGGTCACCGCCCCGGGCCCGATCGAGCAGCAATGCCGGATCGCCGCCCTTGCGGGAGGAGTCGCTCAGAGCGTCACCGCCGTACCCAGTTCCATGTCATCGTCCTTCTGCACAACGGCCGTGACCCAGTCGATTCGATCCTTCATGATCCGCTCGATGCCGGCCTTCATCGTCACGGTGGAAGCCGGACAGCTGACACAGGCGCCCATCAATTCGACGGTGACCACACCGCTGTCCCGATCAATGTCGATCAGTTCGATGTCGCCACCGTCGGCCTGAATTGCAGGCCTGATGATCTCGATGACACTTTCGACTTCCGGTTCCATCTGTTCTCTCTGCTATTGGTGTCTGCTACTGGAGCCTGGTTGTTGCTGGACCCTGGTTGCTCGAGTGGACTCTGTTTCTCGAGTGGACTCTGTTGCTCAAGCTTGTTGTTCAGGATTGTGATTGGTGGAGCCTGCGATTTCGGGGCCTTGCGGCAACTGGAACACTGACGCCTTCCGTTCCTTGACAACACAACGATATGACAGCTGGGAATGTTCCCACAGTCGACTGTATTCTTGTTGTTCGTGGCCTCATTGATCGCAGAGATGATCCTGAACCTCAAGGGTGCCGGATTGCTGGGCCATGACGGCGGGTGGGACGAGTTTCTGATGGTCGCAGTGCCAGTGATCATCTTCGCCCTTCTGCTGAGGCTCGCCAGCAAGCGGGCCGACAAGATCGGTGAGCCAGAGGATCACAAGGAACCCCGGGAGATCTGAATCCCTCCTCTGACGTGCCCTGACGCATTCGCACGCTCCGACCTTCCCCCAATGATCAGTCTTCGCGCCGCGTCACATCGGCGCCGATCTCCTGCATCTTGCCGGCCAGATTCTCATAACCACGGTCGATGTGCTCACCATCGGCAATCACTGTCTCCCCTTCGGCCCCCAAAGCTGCCACCACCAATGCCGCACCTGCACGAATGTCCAGAGCCCGCACTGGTGCTGCTGACAGCCGTCGTTTCCCGTCGACCACCAGATGATGGTCCTCGATGCGTATCTGGGCACCCATGCGGGTGAGCTCTCCGACATATCCAAAACGACCGGAGAACACGTTCTCGGTTGCGTAGCTGGTGCCGTCGGCGTAGCTCAGAAGAGCCACCAGCAGGGGAAGGAAGTCGGTGGCTAGTCCGGGGTACGGCAACGTCGCCACGTCCACCGGCCGGGGCCTGCCCGCCTGCATCACCCACAGACCATCAACCTGAGGGGAGATCCGAAGCCCCATCGCGCCCATTTTCTCCACCAGCAACTCGAGGTGGTCCACACGGGTGTTGTGCAACGTGACCTCGCCGCCGGCAACTCCGACCGCAGCCAGATAGGTCGCAACCTCCAGGCGGTCGGGAACCACGGCGTGCTCCACGGCCCTCAACTGCTCCACCCCCTCGATCTCGATGGTGGGTGATCCAGCTCCGATCACCTGTGCCCCCATCCGGTTGAGGAAGGCGGCCAGGTCGGCGATCTCCGGTTCCCGGGCCGCGTTGGAAACAACCGTTCGGCCGTCCGCGAGCGCCGCAGCCATGATGAGGTTTTCGGTGGCACCGACACTCGGATAGTCGAGAACCACGTTGGCTCCCTTCAAGCCGTCAGTGTGGGCGTTGATTATCCCGTGTGAGAGTTCGAAATGAACTCCCAGCGCTTCCAGACCCGCCATGTGCATGTCGATTGGCCTCGTGCCGAAGTCGTCGCCTCCCGGCATGGCGACACGTGCTTCACCCACCGCGCCAAGCAGCGGACCCATGACAGCCGTGGACGCCCGCATCTTCTCAACGAGTTCGTAGGGCGCAACGGGAGTCACCTCCGGTCCCCTGATGACATCCAGGTAGGCAACTCCCTGGTCATCCACACCTCGTACCATCTCCAGGCCGATCGCCTCGAGAACTCCACCCATCAGATCCACGTCGACAATTGCGGGGACGTTTCTCAGGCGATGCCGGCCCTCGGTGAGGACCGTGGCAGCCATGAGTTTCAGCGCGGAGTTCTTGGCTCCACTGATGGTTATTCCGCCTTGGAGCGGCCCACTGCGGCGGACGACATATTGGCTCACGATCATCCAGTATGGAGCACCAGAGAACTCCGACCCTATGATGCCCACTCACACTGATGGGGCGGGCCACCATGCAAGCGCCAAACGGGGCCGGTGGGGAGCAGAGTGGATCTTGAACTTGTCGAGTCTGATCTTCGGTCTCGGCTGACCCCGCGGGACAACAATCTTGTCCGCGAAGAGACAGCGGTCCCGCAGGCGCGGTCCGCAACGAATGGCGAACCCACCGGAGGGGAACCTGACTATCTCCTTGCCGATTCCGGTCGCCTCGCCGAGTCCGGCCCACCTCCCGACACAGGCCCACTTCCCGACACAGGCGCGGTCAGCTTTGCTGCGGCGGACGGCCCCTTCAGCCGATACGAACGCCTGGTCACCTGGCAGCGGATCGACGCGAAACGAATCCATGTCCAGGAGTTCGTACGCTTCTGGCCGGCGATTCCGGTATTTGCTCCTCTGTATTATCCCTTGATGAAGCGGGCCCTGCACAGGGATCCGGCGCCCCACAAACACCCTTGGTGGTCACTTCCCGACCGGCTCAATCCGCGCCAGTCCTCTGTGTTGGCAGTGATGGCACTGTTTCATGTGATCGGGGGAATGTTGGCTGCCGTGCTCACCAACACGCTGACATTTGCTGCGGATGACCTCGGCACAGGATCAGCCAGCGAACAGTCGGCGGTGTTGATCGCAGCCCGCCTCGGGGCCGTGATAACAATCGCGGTGATGACGCTCGCGGATCGCATCGGCCGGCGTCGGGTCGCGCTCTGGTCCGCCTCCGCGGCGGCAGTGCTGACGGTGTTGAGCGCCCTGTCACCTTCACTTGTGGTGCTGGCCGCCACCCAGACTCTGTCCCGCAACCTGGCCATCGTGGCCATGTTGTCCGCTGACACGATCAGCGTGGAGGAGATCCCCGCCGGAAGCCGCGCCGCGGCTCAAGGCCTGGGTGCTCTGTCGTATGGCCTCGGAGCCGGCATGATCATCATCCTCTTGCCGCTCGCCGATACCGGACCGAGTGGATGGAGATGGGTTTTCGCCTCCGCCGCGCTCGCAATCCCCCTGATTGCCCTGTCTTCCAGATGGTTGCCCGAGAGCAACCGTTTCCAGAGCACTGCGAAGGCCATTCACGAAGGTGCTCCTCGACAGAAGGCTCGACTGAACCGGCTCCTCCTGTTGGGGTTCCTGTTCTTCGCGGTGAACTTCTTCGTGGCACCTTCGTCTCAGCTGCAAAACGACTATCTGCATTCCGATCGCGGGTTCGACGGCGCCAACATCAGCATCTTCATCGTGGTTACGGCCATTCCGGGACTGTTCGGGATCCTTCTTGGCGGACGCTGGGCGGACCGCCGGGGCAGACGGGGGGTTCTGGCAGTCGGCCTGTTGTCAATGGGAGTGTTCGGGGGTGCCTTCTACATGTTGTCGGGGGCCGGGATGTGGCTCTCGGCCACATTGTGGGCAACTCTCGGGGCGCTGTCGGTGCCTGCACTCGGGGTCCTGGCCCCCGAGTTGTTTCCCACCGCTCGCCGCGGAACCGCGCGGGGAGTCCTGGCCGCGGTGGCCACCGTCGGGTCGGTGGCCGGGCTGCTAATCGCAGGCAATCTGGCGGACCGCATCGGCTACGGCTCGACCTTTGCGTTGATTGCTCTGGCTCCGGTGCTTGCGATGCTCATCAGCTTCTTCCTGCCGGAGACTGCAGGCGCCGAACTCGAAGATCTGAATGTCAGCGACGAAGACCCAGCCAGTCCCTGATCTCGCGCACCATGATGTCGTCTGACCCCTTGAGATCATGGCGGCCCTGCAACGTCCGTGAAGTGACCGGACCCGCCAGAAGTTCCTGGGCAGCGCCAATTTCCTGCGGAGTCCCGAAAGGATCGCGGTCTCCGCACAGCCACAGAGTGGGAACACGGACATCCGGCAAATGGTCGACGCGGAGTTTCTCCGGTTTCCGCGGCGGGTGAAGCGGATAGGCAATGAGGATCAGGCCGGCGGCCGGCAGACCCTCTGCCACTGCCATGGAGCACATCCGGCCACCCATCGACCGCCCACCGAGCACGAGCCTGTTGGCCGGCACATTCAACTCTGCGGAGATCCGGGTGGCTTCGTCGGATATGGACTCGATCAACCTGGGTGCGCGATCCGGGGCCTTGCGTCCTTCCCTACGGTAGGGAAAGTCCAGACGGAACACCGGAACTTCCCCGATGGACTCACTGATGTGAACCAGGGACGGATGATCACAACCCGTACCTGCTCCGGGCCACAACAGGACTGCAGCAGGCTTGCGAGGGCGACGCCGCGGCGGCACCTCAACTGCCTCGGGGAGTTCCGGAGAATCGTCCTTCAGACGTCCGGTCCCCAGAAGTCCGGTCCCCAGTAGTGGAGTCCTGAGGGGCAGGACCCTCAGGAGCAGAGCCTTCAGGGACATCCTCTGAAGGGTTAGCCGACTTCGCCCACTCCGCAAAAGCCGAAATCAAAATCCTTCGGGCGGAGTCGAGTTCGCGGATTCGTTCGGCTGCAGCATTCTTCGCTCCGCCGTGATCCGGGTGTGCCAGGAGCAGTTGGGACCTGAATGCCTTGCGAATCAGGCTCTCACTGAACGGGTGCTCTTCTCCCTCGAGGCCCAGGACGTTCCTCGCCCACGCTTTGGGATTGCCCGAATCCATGGCAGGGCCGAATGTGATGGCCCCGTTCGGATTCTGCAGATATCCGATCAGCTCCCTGCCGAGGCCACCCTGCCAGCTGACTGCCCGCCGCAGTGCCTTGATGGTCTCGTGTCGAGCGGATCCTCCGAGCGAGCGCATGGCGTAGACCGCTGCCAGCGCCTGTTGTGCAGCAGTACCCCGCTCGTGATCGAGGTCGAGATGGAAGAACCCGCCACGATCCTGCACCAGACGACTCGTCGAACTCTGGAGACCGATTCGATCTGCCTGAAAACGGTGTCGAAGCCTCGGCTGGGGAATCCGACGACCCAACTCCATGTCGGTGAGCAGGCTGCGAAGTTCGCCTCGGTCCTCAGCGTTGAGGGTCTGGGCTGATCGCGCCATCATCCCGCCCAGCAGAATCGACGCAACTTCTCCCCGGGAATTCTCGGGGAGATGCAGTTCCCCGAGGGCAATGCGGCGTGTGGGAGCCACGGACCGCGAATAGAACGCCTCGATCTCGGCCACAACCACGGGGACGATCCTACGTCAGAGCACTTCTTTGAGGAGATCGCGGACCACCAGGGCCGAATCCTGAACCGATGGAGGTTCGCCGGCATCGCCTTCACCCTCGCGGCCGACCGCGTCGTCAGAACCGGATCCCTCGACATCCTCGGAGTCGGTTCTGTCGGAATCGGCCTGGCTCGCCGCATCACCTTCACCATTCGCCGTGGGCAGATCGATGGATACGGCCAGGTTCGCGCCGGCAAACAGAATTCGGTTCCAGTGCTCATCGGTGTAACCGAACGGAGTGCCAACCCCTGCCAACTGATCGATTGCGTCGAGCGCCTCCCCCCGGCGCCTGAAGTCATCAGGATTCTTCGCAAGCCTCCCGGCTGCGTCGAACAGATCCCCAAGGAGTTCGTTCAGTGCGATGCCGTCCATCTCGTCATCTCCGTCGGGTTCCCCGACGCCGAGAAGGATCTTTTCAACCTCCGCCTCACTGGATTCGGCAACCACGAGATCGCCGTCCCCATCCCACTCGTGGGAAATTCCGGCCGCATCCAGAGCCGCCACGATGCTGTTCTGGGCTTCACCTGACCAGTCACTCACTTCGAACGCGATCTGTTCCTCCTGGGGATCCAGCGCACGATCTGCGAGGGCGGCAACCTCTTCTGTGAGATCCCGGACGCCGTCAGCCAGCGCTGCGGGTACCACGACAACCGTCCCCTCCCAAGCATGGGGAATCTCGCGCCCGTTCAGCAGTGACTCCAGAATCCGACGGGATTCCCCTGCCCACGGAGTGCAGTCGAACGAGACGTTTCCAGCACTGGTTTCAGCAGACACCGCCGCTGCCTCCGAACCGTTGGGGTGGTCATTGCCGGGGTCGCCGCGCTCTGATGGGTTGCTCACCCGAAGATGCTGACACATTCGGCAGTGTTCGGATTCCGCGGTTCGGATTCCGCTGACGCCGCCTCTGCGAGTAATTTGGGCACATGCCTTCAACTCCGGATCGTAACCTCGCCCTCGAAATCGTCCGAACCACCGAAGCGGCAGCACTCGCCGCCGCTCCGTACGTGGGCCGTGGCGACAAGGAAGCGGCCGATGGTGCCGCGGTTGACGCCATGCGTTTCATCCTCGGATCCGTGGCCATGACCGGAACCGTGATCATCGGTGAGGGCGAAAAGGACGAAGCTCCCATGCTCTACAACGGCGAGGTGGTTGGAAACGGCAATGGCCCCGCAGTGGACATCGCCGTGGACCCCATCGATGGCACCACCCTCACCTCTCTCGGGCGTGGAGGCGCAGTGGCCGTGATAGCCGTGAGCGAACAGGGCACCATGTTCGACCCCGGGCCGTGTGTGTACATGGAGAAGATCGCCGTTGGTCCTGAAGCCAAGGGTGTCGTGGATCTGAACGCCTCAGTTTCCCAAAACCTCGAAGCCGTTGCCCGCGCCAAGGGCATCGAGGTGAGCGAAGTCACGGTGATGGTCCTCGACCGTCCCCGCCACGATGAACTCATCGCCGACATTCGAGCCACCGGTTCCCGCATTCGCCTGATCGGCGACGGTGATGTGGCTGGTGCCATCGCAGCAGCTGTTCCCGACTCCGGTGTGGACGTCCTGATGGGCATCGGGGGAACCCCGGAAGGTGTGATCGCCGCCGCCGCGCTCAAGTGCATGGGGGGCGAGCAGATCGGTCGCCTGTGGCCACGTGATGACGCAGAGCGCAAAGAAGCAGAAGATCTGGGTTATGACATTTCCCGTGTGCTCGGCACCGACGATCTCGTTTCCGGCGACAACTGTTTCTTCTCCGCCACCGGCATCACCGACGGCAACCTGCTCAAGGGTGTCCACTACGACCGCGACGGCGTCACGACCCAGTCATTGGTAATGCGCTCGCGGTCCGGAACCGTCCGCACCATCGACGCGCAGCACCACGTCGACAAGTTCCAGTAGGCCGGTCGCCCACCCAGACCCGCCCCACCGAGGTGGGGCATCGGCCTGACCGCAGGACTACCGTGGTACGGGGGCGCACCGGAGCGCACCAGAAACGGAAAACACCATGGCCACACCAAAAGTCCTCGTACTCGGCGGCAACTTCGGAGGTTTGACCGCTGCCATCGCGGTCAAGCATGCGCTCGACGAGGATGTGGATGTCACAGTTCTCTCCCCCAGCAAGGACTTCCTCTTCAACCCCTCTCTGATCTGGGTTCCGTTCGGCCAGCGCACCGTTGAGGACATCACGTTCCCCGTGGCTCCCACGTTTGAATCCGCGGACGTTGAGTTCATTCTGGCGGCAGCCATGTCGATTGACCCGGCCACCAAGTCCGTTAAGGACAGCACCGGGAAGATCCACAACTACGACTACCTGGTCGTGGCAACTGGTTATGACCGCAACACAACGGTGATCCCGGGCCTCAGCCCGGCCAATGACACCTACGACATCACCACGTTGCCCGGGGCAGAAGAGACAGCTGTGGGTTGGAAGAAACTCCTCGACGATCCGGGACCAATCGTGATCGGCGCCACCCAGGGTGCCGGCTGCTTCGGAGCTGCCTACGAGTTCCTGTTCAACGTGGACTACCAGGCCCGCAAGAACAAGATCCGGGACAAGGTCCAGATCACCTACGTGACCGCTGAACCAGAATTGGGTCACTTCGGAATCGGCGGGCTCCCCGGAGGCGAGAAACTCCTCACCAAGTTCCTGGCTCACCAGGACATCAACCACATCACTTCTGCCTCTATGGACGAAGTGGTCCCGGGTGAACTCCGCCTCAGCGACGGCACCAAGGTTCCGTTCAAGTTCTCCATGATCGTGCCGCCATTCATCGGCCGAAAGGTCAACGCCACAATCGAAGGGGCCACCGATCCCGGGGACTTCCTCAAGGTAAGGCCGACCTACCAACTGGATGACCACGATGACGTCTATGCCGTAGGACTGGCCGCCCAGGTGACAGCCCCGTGGACCACCCCGATCAAGACAGGGGTCCCCAAGACGGGTCTCCCCACCGAAACCATGGCCCACACCGCTGCCAAGAACATCGTCAGTCAGATCAAGGGACTTCCCCCCACCGAGGAGAAGTCGTTCGGAGACATGCCGGCGGTCTGCGTCATGGACGCCGGCAACAAGGCCGTGGCGATCCTCGGCGACAGCATGCTCGGACCCAAGAAGGGCGTCATGTTGCCGGTTCCCCACGCCGCCAAGGTGAGCTTCGAGAAGTACTTCATGTGGAAGTCCAAGGGCGGACACGTTCAACTGCCCTGAACAGACCGGGCATACTCGACTTCACCACACCGGCCCGACCCGTAATGCTCAGTGCTCGGCTGAATGCTCAGTGCCCGGCTGAATGCTCAGTGTGTTGAGCTGAGAGTACGGCTTGTGTCTGTGTCGTCTTGGAGACCAGACGATCGTCGACGCGGAGTTCCGTCTCGATCACGATTGTGCTGTGACCGCTGTGGAGTGGCTTGGAAGTGGCCACGACCGTGCCCTCCGTCACCACACCCAGGAAGTTCGTCTTTGATTCAATCGAAGTCGTGCCACCGGACCCCTTGGGCAGTCCGAAGAATGCACATGCAGAGGCGGCGGAATCCGCCAATGCCATGAGGGTTCCGCCGTGCAGGACGCCGGCAGTTGTGCAGAGGCGATGCTGCCAATCCAGTTCCATCACGACCTTTTCGGCCGAGACCTCAACCACCGTGATTCCGAATGTTTCACAGAGTGGGACCGCTTTGCGGACCAACTCTGTGGGGTCGGTCATGCTCAGGAAGCTTCCAGGACACTCAGTCGAACCTCAGCCCGCTCGAGAGCGGACTGGGCACCGGGGTCATTCGGGTCCGACAGCAGAGCGGCTTCAGCGCGCTCCTTGGCGGTCCTTGCGCGGTCCACATCGATGGCGTCCGCCAACTCGCACACGTCCGACAGGATCGTGATGCGGGTATTGCCGTCAGCATCAGGAGCTGACACCTCCACGAAACCCTCGTGTACGGCGACTGTCATCTCGCTGTCTTCGCCGATGATCTTGACCGGATGGGTCTGAAGCACACCGATGAGGGGAATGTGCCCGGGCTGGAAGGCGATGTCACCTGCGGTGGTCCGGCACACGACCATCTTCGCGTCGCCCGAATAGGCAACGCGTTCAGGGGAGACAAGCTCGACCTGAAGGGACATCAGACGTCCTTCTCGAGTTCCTTGGCCTTGCGCTCAACGTCGTCGGCATCGCCGACATTCAAGAAGGCCTGCTCCGGCAGGTGATCAAGTTCGCCGGTTACGAGCATCTCGAAGCTGGCAACGGTGTCATCGACAGACGTGAAGATACCCGGAAGGCCGGTGAAGACCTCTGCCACGAACATCGGCTGAGACAGGAACTTCTGGATGCGACGCGCGCGGTTGACGGCGATGCGGTCCTCCTCGGACAGTTCGTCGATACCGAGAATGGCGATGATGTCCTGGAGTTCCTTGTAGCGCTGGAGCATTTCCTGCACGGTGCGTGCCACGTCGTAGTGACGCCGGCCGACCACCTCGGGGGTGAGGATCGTGGACGAGGAGGACAGCGGATCGACAGCCGGGTAGATGCCCTGCGCCGCGATGTCACGGCTCAGCTCAGTGGTGCCGTCGAAATGGGTGAAGGCAGTGAATGGCGCCGGGTCCGTGTAGTCATCCGCCGGGACATACACAGCCTGAAGCGATGTGATCGAGCGGCCGCCCGTTGAAGTGATGCGCTCCTGGAGCTGGCCCATCTCATCGGCGAGTGTCGGCTGGTAGCCCACGGCGGCAGGCATCCGACCCAGCAGGGTGGACACCTCGGAACCAGCCTGGGTGAAGCGGAAGATGTTGTCCACGAACAACAACACGTCCAGACCCTGCACATCGCGGAAGTACTCAGCCATCGTCAAAGCAGACAGGGCAACACGCAGGCGCACACCTGGCGGCTCATCCATCTGACCGAACACCAGTGCAGCCTTGTCGAGCACGGAGCCCGATTCACCCATCTGGGTTTCGCCCATCTCGATGAAGAGGTCAGTTCCCTCACGGGTGCGCTCGCCGACACCGGCGAAAACCGAGACACCACCGAACTGGGTCGCCACACGGTTGATCATCTCGGTGATGAGCACTGTCTTGCCCACACCAGCACCGCCGAAGAGGCCGATCTTGCCACCCTGGAGGTAAGGCGTGAGAAGGTCGATCACCTTGATGCCCGTCGGGAACATCTGGGCCTTCGGCTCGAGAGTGTCAAAAGCCGGAGCTTCGCGGTGGATGCTCCACTTCTCTTTGACGTCAACCGATTCCACGTCGAGCGGCTCACCCAACACGTTGAACACGTGCCCGAGCGTGGCATCTCCGACCGGCACCTGAATGCCATGTCCGAGGTTGCGCACCGCGGCGCCACGAACGAGGCCGTCCGTGGGCTTCATGGAAATTGCTCGCACCCGGCTGTCGCCGATCTGTTGCGCGACTTCAGCGGTGACGGTGGTCAATTCACCATCAACCTCAATGTCGAACTCCAACGCGGCGTTGATCTCCGGCAGTGAGGACGGTGGGAACTCCACGTCCACCACTGGTCCGGCGATGGCAACAATCTTGCCATCGATGAGTTCGGGTTCTGTGACGGTCATCGTTGTCTCCTTCAGAACGAATCGTGTCCGATGACGTGACGAGAGTGCTCGCCGTCATGGCGGGGAAAGGGATCTGAGAACATGTGGTCGAGGAGCAGATCCTCGGGATCGCCCCGGTCATCCGCGAGCGCCTCGGCACCACCGATGATCTCCATGATCTCGGTGGTAATGGCGTCTTGGCGGACCTGGTTGATCTTGCGGGTGAGCTTGAGGATCAAGTCTTCGGCGTTGTCGGTGGCCGCCTTCATCGCACGCTGGCGCGAGGCGTGCTCCGAGGCGGCAGAATCCAGAAGAGCAGCGAAGATCCGGGCTTCCACGTAGCGGGGAAGCAACGACTCGAGGACAGCCGCACCTGAGGGTTCGAACTCGAATCCGGCCGTGGCACCGGCGTCGCCACCGGTGGCAACAACTTCTGTCGACTCCAGTGGGAGGAAGCGGCGGACCACAGGCTCCTGCGAGCCGAGCGAAATGAAGCGCGTGTACGCGATCAGGATCTGATCGCAACCGCCGTTGACGAACAGGTCACTGACTCGTCCTGCCACGCGCGCAGCATCGGAGAAAGTCGGCTTGTCAGAGAACCCGCGGAATTCAGCTTCGATTTCGTAGTTCCGGAATCGGAAGTAATCGGCCGGCTTCGAGCCAACGGTGACCAGCGCATACTGCTTGGACCCACTGCGGGCAGCCTGCACTTCACGTTCAGCGGCCTTGATCACGGAACTGTTGAATGAGCCTGCGAGACCACGGTCGGCGGCCATCACGACCACCCCGATCTTTTCCGGTATCTCCACAGGACGCAGCAGTGGATGATCCACCTGAGCGCCACCGGCCGCGAGATCCTGAATCACGTTGGTGATGTGCTCCGCGTAGGGGCGAGCCTCGTGGGCGCGCAACTGGGCCTTCGCCACACGGGTAGCCGCGATCAACTCCATTGCACGGGTGATCTTCTTGGTGTTCTGGACGCTACCTATGCGTCGGCGGAGAACCCGCTCCTGTGCACCTGGCATCAGTCAGTCCTCGTCGGAGGATGCGGGTCGGTCGATGTCCTCCTCGGGAAGGTGACGTTTGCCAGTCGCCAGCGACGTGTCGGCGTCTTTCTGATCCTTGGCATCGGGAGCATCGGAATCGATGTTCGTGCGCTGGAACTGCTCGGTGAAGGCCTTGATGGCAGCTTCGTAGGCGTCTTCATCGGAGATCTTGCCCTCGGTGCGGACCTCGTCGAGGAAGGAGGCGTAACGGGTATGGAACCACTCGAGCAGCTCAGAGGCGAAGCGGGAGACATCGTCAACCTCAATGCCGTCCAGGTAACCGCGGGTACCGGCAAAGATCACCACGCACTGCTCTTCCACGGGCAAGGGAGAGTTGATGCCCTGCTTGAGCAACTCCGTGAGGCGATATCCACGCTCCAGCTGTGCCTTGGACACAGGATCGAGGTCAGAACCGAACGCGGCGAATGCCTCCAGTTCGCGAAACTGCTGAAGATCCGACTTCAGTGTGCCGACGGCGGTCTTCATGGCCTTGATCTGTGCGGCCGAACCAACACGGGACACCGAGATGCCAACGTCCACAGCCGGACGAACGCCGGACTTGAAGAGGTCATCCTGCAGGAAGATCTGGCCATCGGTGATCGAGATCACGTTGGTTGGAATGAACGCCGAAACGTCACCAGCCTTGGTCTCGATGATGGGCAGCGCGGTGAGCGATCCACCGCCGCGCTCGTCAGAGAGTTTGGCGGCACGCTCCAGCAAGCGGCTGTGGAGGTAGAACACGTCACCGGGATACGCCTCGCGGCCCGGAGGGCGACGCAGGAGGAGGGACACCTGGCGGTAGGCCTCAGCCTGCTTGGAGAGGTCATCGTAGACAATGAGGGCGTGTTCGCCGTTTTCCATCCAGTGCTGACCCATGGCACAACCGGCGTACGGGGCCAGGAATTTGTAGGGAGCAGGATCGGAAGCGGGTGCAATTACGATCACCGTGTACTCCATTGCACCAAGTTCTTCGAGGGTGGCCACGGTCTGGGCAACTGTGGAAGCCTTCTGGCCGATCGCAACGTAGATGCACTTCACGCCAAGGCCACGTTGGTTCACGATTGTGTCGGTGGCGATTGTTGTCTTGCCGGTCTTGCGGTCACCGATGATCAGTTCCCGCTGGCCCCGGCCCACAGGAATGAGTGAGTCGATCGACTTGATTCCGGTCTGCATCGGCTCATGTACGGGCTTGCGGCCCATGATTCCCGGAGCCTGGATCTCCATGCGGCGAGGTTCAACGTTGGTGAGGGCACCTTTGCCGTCGACAGGTTCACCCAGCGTGTTCACGACACGGCCGAGGACTCCGTCGCCAACCGGGACCGAGAGGATCCGGCCGGTGGCCTTCACGCTCTGCCCCTCCTCAATGCTCTCCACCGACCCGAGGACCACGGCCCCGATCGACTGTTCGTCGAGGTTGAGGGCCAGGCCCACCACGCCGGATTCGAACTCGAGCAGCTCATTCACTGCCGCGTCCGGTAGTCCGGAAACGCGGGCGATACCGTCTCCCACCTCGATCACTCGACCAACCTGGGTGAGGGTGGTGTCGGGCTCGAAGCCTTCGAGATTTTTCTTGATTGCCGCTGCAATTTCTGCGGTGTTGATTGTGAGCTCAGCCATTGCTGATCAGTCTCCGTTTTCGATCTGCTTGGGCGGCGCTCAGAAAGCGTCGCGAAGCTGGTTGAGGCGAGTACGAACAGAACCGTCGATTACCTCGTCACCGATCTGGGTGACGATGCCGCCCATGACGGTGGGGTCGACGATGTTGCGGACCTGGATCTGACGGCCCATCTTGCTGGACAGTCCTTCGGTGAGGCGATTCAGCTGATCCTCCGACAGTGCCACCGCGGAACGAACCTCCGCGACAGACGCACCGGTGGCCTCGGCGGAGCGATGTGCCATCTCGGCGGTTATCAGGCCGAGGTCGTTGATCCGGCCGGCGCCAATGACGAGCCCGGCGATAGCCGTGGTGACTTCGCTGGCCATGCCGTTGAGGGCGCCTTCGACCGCCGCAGTTCGATCGGCGACAGAAATGCGTTCGTCGCCGAGGCTCGACCGAAGGGATTCATCCGATTCGATCATCCGGGAAAGAGAATGCAGTTCTTCGCTGACAGTATCGGAGTCGCCCTCTGCACTGGCGATTCCGAGAAGTGAGTCGGCCCAGGCCGTTATGCGTTTGTCACTCATCAAATTCCTCAGTTCCGTCCGCCGACTTGGCTGATGTAGCTGTCGATCAGCCGTTGCTGGCTATCACCATCCAGGGAGGACTCCACAACCTTCTCCGCGGCACCGAACGAGAGCCGGGACAACTCACCGGAGAGATCGGCGTTCATCTGGCCGCGGGCTGCAGCCAAATCGATCTCCGCACGCTCGCGGGCAAGATCCACGTCATCGCCGGCCCGAACGGCGATCTCCGCCGTAAGTGCATCGGCTGCGGAACGCGCATCCTCCACGATGCGGGCGGCTTCAGAATCCGAGCCTGCCAGCGCGGACTTGATTTCGTCGCGCGTGGCCTCCGCTGCCTCGCGCTCGGATCGGGCCTTGTCAAGGGTTTCCTCAATGCCTGCAGTGCGGTTCTTGAAGTAATTCGCGCCGGGTTCCTTGGCGAACTTCCACAGCAGTGCAGCCACGATGAGAAACGCCAACGTGCCCCAGAAGACCTCCTGGATGTCATGTGGCAGCCAGAAGGCGTTCTCAGCGCCCTCTTCACCAAGAAGCAGGATGTTCATCGTGCGTCCTCCACATAGTTCGCCGCCGTTGAGCGGTGGACCGGCTCATCCAGGGAAGCGTCCATTACCTTCGAAGCGGCAGCAACGGCCAGGTCGGCAACGTCGTCGCCGAGGCCACTCACTGCGCTGGAACGCTGTGATTCGAGCTCCGCCAATGCGGCCTGACGCTCCAGTGCGATCTCAGATTCGGCCGCAACAACAATCTCTCCACGCTCATGCTCAGCGGCAGCGCGTGCTTCGGCGATGATGTCGTTGGCCTCGGAATTCGCCTCGGCAACGGTGGCCTCGTAGTCACGGCGCACCTGTTCGGCCTGCTCGTCGGCAGCACTGGCTGCTTGTTGGTCGGCAATCTCCTGGTTTCTTCGGTCCGCGCGAATCTTCAGCAGCGGTGGCAGAAGCACATACCGCATCAGAATCCAAAGGCCGAAGAATGCAATTGCACCCCAGAAGATTTCGCCGATCTCATCGGGCACGACCGGATTGATGTCCGTCGGGTCCGATTCAGCGACCTCAGATGCCAGGGCGGCAAGTGAAGCTAGGAACATGGGTAACTCCGTTGGTCAGCTCGTCCAAATCCGTTCAGTGGGTTTCAGACGAACTTGAGAAGAATGAATACCACGAAGCCGATGAGGGCGAGGGCCTCGGTGAAGGCGATGCCCAGAAACATCGTGGTCTGGACCTGTCCGGCAGACTCGGGTTGACGAGCCATGGCCTGTACGGCCTGACCGACCAGGTAACCGATGCCGATGCCAGGTCCGATGGCTGCAAGGCCGTATGCCATGCCGGCACCGGATGCGGCTGATATCGACTTGGCCTCATCAGCGGTTTGCTCGGCAACGTCGGCCTGGGCCAGAACGGTTGCTGCGGCGTTGGTGATTGCGCTCATTTTGTTTGTCTATCTCCTGTTCAGCGACCGGTTCCACCGGTCTCCTTGATCAGATCTTCTTGTGTTCGATTCGTGTATTGCGACTTATTCGACTCAGTGAGCCGGGTGCAGCGCACCACCGATGTAGACGGCGGTGAGCAAGCTGAAAATGAACGCCTGCAGAAAGGCGACCATGAACTCGAAGGCGGTGAAAGCCACCAGCATTCCGAAAGAGAGCACACCGGCGATGGCGAGGATTCCCGCACCGAAGAGTGTGATGGTGAGCACGCTGAAGGTCACGAGAAGGATGTGACCTGCGAGCATGTTGGCGAAGAGCCGGACTGCCAGGGAGAAAGGCCGGATCAGGAAGGTCGAAAGGAACTCGATCGGGGTGACCAACAGATACAGCGCCTTGGGTACACCCGGGGGAAACAGGGCGTCCTTGAAGTACTTGAGGCCGTGGTGTTTCACGCCTACTCCGATGAACATCACCCAGGCCACCAAGGCCAGCATGATCGGATTCGCCATGCGTGCGTTGGCCGGCATGTGAGACGTCGGGATGATCTCGAAGAGGTTGCCGATCCAGATGAAGAAGAACATCGCCATCAACATCGGCAGGTACCTCATGCCGTCCTTGCCGATCGCCGGCATGACGACCTGCTTCTCGATGAAATCGATCGATACTTCCATCACGTTCTGGAGGCCGCGGGGTACAAGGCTGGCATTTCGACCGGCGATCACGAAGAGGATCGTCGGAACGATCATCGCAATCATCGAGATCAGCGCGATCTTGTTGAATCCGTAGAACGTGTCCTCGCCGAACAAGGCGGGCCACTTCACGATCAAGTTGATCGGCGGGAACTCCACGCCACCGCCGCCCTCTTCAGAGGCGAGCAGGATCACGGGGTTGGAAAGAGCAGCGAGCATCGCGTGGGCTCCTAGTTATCCGGAAGGTACGGATTGGGGGTGACCCCGGGTTTGACTCCGGGGAAGGCGAACGAAGCAGACACATGGCGCATCTCCCAGAAGAGAAGCACCAGGTGGGTGAGGATGAGTGTTATCCCGAGCGGGACGAACTCAATCCAGGAGGCATCCTTCACCGCGAACACGGCCAGGAAGATCAGGCCGAGACGAAGAAGGAAACCGAACAACGCAGCGGCACCCATCAGGGCGGCCGAGATTCTGCCGGTGACCGCGAGGAGCCAACCAGCGAGGAGGAAGTTGATCACAACGATGGCGAGGGCGTAGAGGGTGGAGGCAACGCCGTTGACTCCCCAGAAGGCTGCGCTGACCACGACAATGACCGGGAGAAGCCAGAGGCTGCGCCTGGCCATGTCGAGCGCCACTGCCATCGCGGGTGACGGACCCTCGATCCGGGTGTTCATCGGGTCGGCCTGGGTGGACATCAAACGTCCTCCATGTGCCGACGGTACCGGTAGTAGATGCTGATCGCAGCGCCTGCGGCACCCCACGCAGTGAACAAGAGGATGAACAGCGGGGTGGTGTTGAAGATGTTGTCCAGCACCAGACCGACCAGAGCCATCAACACCGGACCAAGCACGAGTTCGTACGCGCCCGAGCTACGCGTGGCAGCGCTGGTCAGAGGAGGCGAGGAGGAGGAATCGGTGGTCATCTAAGTGATCTGTTGGTCGGTTCCCGGACAAAATCCCGACGGCATTTACCGCTTGTGAAACCGTACACAATCTACGATTCGGTATCGGAGGGAGCAAATCCGCCGGCAGATTCCTGCGGGGCAGAAGCGCCGCTCGCGCGGTCTATTGCATCAACAACCCGATCCGTGTCGGTGCGGCCCTCGTAGACAAGCCGAACCAGCCAGAACCGCAGGTAGCGTCCGAGTGAGTATCGAAGGAACAGTGCCGCTCCCGCGACAACCAGAACCAAGCCAAGGATTGAGCCGGAAGCCATGAACGCACGCTGGTCAGCAGGGCTGTCCCCCGAGTTGATCACCTGCACCGCACCCAGGATGGCGAGGATCACGCCGGCCACTGCAAGCAGGACACCGATGATGAGGAGCCAGCGCTCGGAACTACCCGAGGAACCCTTCAGTTTCAAGTCTTCGATCTCGGATCGAAATTGCTCCACGCGGACTTCGCTTCCGGTGGCATTCTGGCCTGCGGTGTCCTGGCCAGTGGTCGTTTGGTCAGTGGTCGTTTGGTCAGTGGTGTTGTCGCTCATTGTTAATCAGGCTCCCAGATAGGCGGCGGACAGGTCCTTCTCGATTTCTGATGGCTTTCCGACGGCCCTGATGCGGCCGTTGACCATCACCGCTGCGGTGTCGGCAACACCCAACACGGCGCGGGCAAACTGCTCGACCACGAGGATCGATGTTCCGGACTTGGCGATCTGCGCAACGATTCCATAGAGCTCCTCGACGATCAAGGGTGCCAACCCCATCGAGAGTTCGTCGAGCAGCAGGATGGCCGGCTCCACAGCAAGGCCACGAGCCATCGCGAGCATTTGCTGTTCACCACCGGAGAGGGTGCCGGCAACTTGGGAGCTTCGCTCCGCCAGCCGCGGGAATCTCTCGAATGCGACCGTTTCGATATGGTCGACCGACACACCCGTGTAGCTGGCCATCAGGAGGTTTTCCTTCACGGTCAGGTTCGGAAAGATTCCCTTGCCTTCGGGTATCGTGACAACCCGCTTGCGCGCGAGTTCGTCGGGCTTCACGCCGCTCACTTCGCGACCGGCCATGTAGACGCCACCCGATTTGGGCGTGAGGAGGCCCGCCGCCACTGACAGTGTGGTGGTCTTGCCGGCACCGTTGGGGCCGAGCAGGGCAACCACGGAAGCTGGAGGAACAACCAGATCCACCCCGTGGAGCACTTCGATGGTTCCATAGGAGGCAAAGATGTCGCGCAGTTCCAGAAGCGGTTCGACCGCTGCAGGCCCATCAGTCATGTTCCGGCTCCCAGATATGCATCGACCACCGCGGCATTGTTGCGCACCTCGTCTGCGTCACCCGACGCGATCACCGATCCGAAATCAAGCACGTGGAGGCTGTCGCAAACCTCCATCACCAGTCCAACGTCGTGTTCGACCAGCAGAATCCCCAGCCCGGCTTCACTCAGGGAGCGGAGCAATTCCCCGAAACGTGTGGTTTCGTTCTCGTCCAGGCCCGAAGCCGGCTCATCCAGCAGAAGGATCGACGGCCGGGCGGCCAACGCGCGCCCAAGTTCCACGAGGCGGGCCTGACCGGTGGGCAGCGCACCGACGACCTCGTCGGCCAGACCCAACAGGTCCAACCGGTCCAGGATCAGCGACACCTCGCCGTCAGCGCTGAGATCAGCGCCGTCAGCCAGGTACTGCCGATCACAACCACCCCGCCGTGACCAGGACTTGCGAATTTCCAGGCCAACCTGCACGTTGCCGCGAACCGAAAGGGATGAAAACACCTCGAGCCGCTGGAAGGTTCGTCCGAGACCCGCCCGCGCACGTTTGTAGGTCGGCAGTTTGGAGATGTCACGACCGGCCAGGGCAACTTTCCCCGAGGTCGGGGTAACCACGCCTGAAACCGCATTGAACACGGTGGTCTTGCCTGCGCCGTTCGGTCCGATCAGTCCAACTATCTCCCCGCCCGCCACCGACAGGGAAACCTTGCTGACGGCCAGATTGCCACCGAATCGTACCGTGAGATCCGAGACCTCGAGTGTGCTCATGTGGAACCAACCTCCACACCCGAGCGAGCGTGCGTCACAGCCGTGGAACCCGTGTCGGGCCGGTCGAGTTCGCCGTCGAGGCCGATCGCGCGAGCAGCCAACTGGGCATCGGCACGCGTGATCTCGGTGCCGAAGCCCATCAAATCGGGACTCTCGATCTCAGCAGCGGTGTCTGTGCCCATACCCAGCGCCTCGAGGTCCACGGCTCCATGGACGCCGACAGCGATGCTCGCCACGACCCCGGCCCACACGAGCATGAGCAGGATACGGAATCCGTTGGACTCGACCAGGGTTTCCCAGGGCAGAACCACCGTGATCAGAAGCGCAAACACGAGCCACAACCCGGCGGCAAGTCGGCGGCCCGCAACCTGAACACCCGGTGGCGGCAGAATCGAGCCGATGAGCGGCATCACCGCAAGCAGGATCACCAGCACTCCGGCAAAGAAGTCCCAGTTGGAGATGTACTCGAGGCGAGCCGACATCCACAGGATCACGAAGGCGAGCGCTGTCACCACTGAGGCCGGAACGGATTCGATCAGCGACTTGTAGCTGCGTGCAATCTCGGACGCAGCGCCATCCGGGTTCCGACCCATGCCGATTCCCATGAACCCGGGCATGATCGTGATGACCTTGGTGACCGGGACAGTGACGAACCGGAACACGCCAATCGCGTTTGCAGCGAAGACCGAGGATCCGATCGGGAACATGCCCAGAAGCAAACCTCCCAACAGGGCACCTCCAATGGAGCCGACACCACCCACCACGGCGAGCATCGTCACCTGCAATGACGGAGTGAGCCCAAAGTCATCCGAGACGAAACTGCGGCCGGCGATTGCACCGGCAGAACCTGCAATGGCAGCGGAAAGCGCAAATACTCCCACCTTGGTCGAGGTCAGGTTGAGACCGAGCGTTGCGCAGGCTACCGGCGAGTCCCTCATTGCGGTCAGGCGTCTACCCCATGCACTGCGACGAAGCAGAACCAGGATGTTCGCAATGATCGCGAAGACCACGGCAGTGACCATCAGTTGCTTGAACTGTGTGTCGGCAGTCCAACCGAAGATGCTCAGGGGTGGGACTGCAACGGTTCCACCCACCAGAAGTGAGGACTGGCTGAACACCATCCAGGTACAGAAAATCGCAAAGGCCGCTGTGGCCAGCGCCAGATAGATGCCAGTCAGTCGCAACGCCGGCAAAGCGACGACTGCTCCCACCAGCGCACAAAGCCCAATGGACAACATCACCGCAAACGGTGAACCGTTGGCGCCCCATTCGGCCATGGCCAGGGCGCCGATGCCGGTGAAGGTGAGTTGAGCCAACGAAACCTGGCCCGCATAACCAGTGAGCGGGACCAGTGAGACCGTGATGAGGCCGAACCAGAGAGCCTTGGAAACCAGAGGCAGGTCAGGCCCGGCAATCATCGATCCGATTGCCGCCGTTCCCAGCACCAGAACCAAGGCACCGATCGCCGCCGTTCGCTGAGTCGGCACGCCGACCACACGGGTCCGGATGGTGGTGTGTGCCCGAAGTCGGGCCTCCGGTTGAGCCACGATCACGATGAACAACATGATTGCTGGCACCGCGCGCGGGAGATTGGAGAGACTGAACGAGCCGATGGAGGCATCCGACGGCAGGTAGGCAGCGGTGTACGACACGGCCAAGCCCAGGATGACAGCGCCCAGGAAGGCCCCCGGAAGGCTGCGAAGTCGGCCAACCACGGCTGCGGCATACGCGTTCACCACCAGGAAGGTCAGGGTGATCGCCGAAGGTGGCTGCTCGGCTGCCAGCAGCACGCCGGATATCGCTGCCAGTCCGGCACCGATGGCCCACGACATCATTGCGGTACGAGCGGGCCGACCACCGTTCAGCTGAAGGAGCGAGCGGTCATCCACCACGGCACGCATCGCAACGCCGAGTCGGGTCGCCTTGAGCAACAGCCAGAGGCCGATGGCCACCGCAATGGCCACGCCAATGATCATCAACCTCTGATTGGGCAGGACCACGCCCGCGATTTCGAGCTGACCTCCTTCAACCAGAGCCCCAACCGGGTGGGCCACATCCTGGGGCCAGATGGCTATCGCCAGGAACAGCAGTGCAACCATGAGGGAGACCGTGACCACGATCTTCACCACTTCGGGCGCGTCCTCGATGCCGCGCATGATGACGCGTTCGATGAAGGCCCCGAACAATGGGGCGATGATGAACACGACCAGGAAGAAGGCGGGCCAGGTGGGAACGTCCCAGGCCACATGCACCTGCCAGTACATGAAGGCGGCCATCATTCCGAACGCACCGTGGGCAAAGTTGAAAATGCCCGAAGTGCTGTAGGTCACAACCAACCCCGAGGCGGCGATCGCGAAGATCGCCGCCTGGGAAAGGCCTAGAACCGTGAACTGAAGGAATTTGTCCACATCAACCGATCAGGTCGCTCGGTTGCCCGGCGCTCAGATCGCCCGATCCGGATCGACGACGCCGAGTCCTTCGTTGGCAGGAACGGACACCTCGGCGTCATCTGGGCAGTTGAAGCCGTCACCATCGTCGTCGTCGCTGCCGAGTTCGGGAAAGACACGAACGAACTCGCCGTCGAGCACACCAAGCTGGAGTTCACAAGCGGGTGGAGTGGCACCGACACCACCCGGATCCATTTCCGAGTGCAGTCCGCCACCGGTCCAGGCGTTGATGTCATCAGCAGCGAACAGCACACAATCCCTTGTGAGCTCATTGTCGTTGCCGGCGGCACAGTCGTTGGCCGCCTCGGCGAACAACAACCAGGCGCTGAAACCCTGCATTCCGAGGAGTGCCCGCTCCTTGTGCTCGGGCACTGCCTCTTCGAGTATGTCCAGATACTGCTGAACGGCCGGCCACTCCGAAGCCTCTTCGAACGGGTGGAACACCGAACGAATGAACGAACCCTCAGCCGCGCTGGCGGGAGTGGTGGATTCCAGATAGACCGGGTCATAGGAGTTGGTCTCGACAACGGGAACACCTTCCCAGCCCTGCTCGCGAAGCTTGGACACAAGGTTGCCGAGATTGGTCGGCTCACCCACGAAGTGGAGTGAACCGGCATCACTGCTGATGATCTGCTGTGCCAGTGGAGTCCAGTCCTCGAGGCCGGTGATCGGGTAGGAGAAGACACCGACGTTCTCGATGCCCTGCTCCTCCATGATGGCAACGCTCTGGTTCTTGATTGCCTCCATCGAGGGGAGATCGCCCCAGACCTCGGCCATCTTCTCAGCGGCTTCCGGGTGCACTTCCTTCAGGGCAATCATCTGAGAGGCAGTGATCTCGTCGGATGGGTGTGGAATCGCCTGGATCTGTCCGTTGGAATCAGCCTTTTCGGGAGAAACTGCGAATCCGGGAACGTCGGCCATGCCACACAGGTGGAAGTCGCTCTCGGGCTTGTCCGTGAACTCCAACTGATCCTGGACGAGGCCGCCACCAACCATCATGAATGCGTCGTTACAGGTATTCACCATGGCGGATTCCACCTCGAGCAGCTGGCCATCCATGTCGATCAGCTCGATCTCGAGTCCCCCGATGCCACCCACGGAGTTGCACCATTCGGTGAACGCAACGGAGGTGTCCCAGAGCTCCTTGTTCAGGCCCGGACGAATTGTGGCGCTGCGGTCATTCGCCGCGGCCAGATAGAGCTTGTCTGCGCCGATTCCGGCCTCATCGGCATT
Organism: Actinomycetes bacterium; assembly: GCA_030621865.1. Classification (GTDB taxonomy): domain Bacteria; phylum Actinomycetota; class Acidimicrobiia; order Acidimicrobiales; family Microtrichaceae; genus JAHRAZ01. The sequence goes on along the minus strand of JAUXGW010000009.1, from coordinate 4,185 downwards.
GACCGTGTAGTCACCATCGCCGCAAGGCCCGTCGAGTGTGCCGAAGTCAGTGGCTGAATCCTTCTCGGCCGACTCTTCCGAAGCCGAGGACTCATCCTCGCTGGCGCTGTCATCGCCGTTCTTGGCGCTACAAGCGCCGGCAAAAGTGATCACGGCCACAAGCGCAGCGACCCATCTGAGTGACTTCCTCATTGTTCCCCCATATTCGGTTGTTCCCCATTTGGCTGTTGGACGTCAACTGCGGGTCAACCATTTGTGTGGCGTCGTTCGCTCGACATTACTGCAAAGCGTCTGACACGATTGGTGCACAAATCTGACAGACCGTCAGATTCCACGCAACCTCGGGAGTCCAAGCGAAAATGTCAGGTGAAGCACCAACCGACAGCGGCAGCGTCGATCTCTTGATCAGTGGAGTCCTGATCGTTGATGGAACCGGCAGCGAACCACGCGCCGGGGACCTCGCCGTGACCGAGGGCCGCATAACTGCGATGGCGGAACCCGGAACTGTGACCGGAGCAAGGCGAACCATCGATGGTGAAGGACTCGTGGTCTGCCCGGGTTTCATCGATCCGCACACCCACTACGACGCACAACTTCTCTGGGATCCTTCCGCCTCACCTTCGAGCATCCATGGAGTCACCTCCGTGATTGCGGGCAACTGCGGATTCACCCTTGCCCCGGTTCGTCCGGGCGATGGCGAGTACACAGCCAGGATGATGGCCAGGGTTGAAGGGATGCCGCTCGCTGCACTGGCTGAGGGAGTCGACTGGAAGTGGTCATCAACGGGCGATTACCTCAATCGCCTTGATGGAAACATCGGTGTCAACGCCGGATTCCTGGTTGGCCACTGCGCAATCCGCCGGGAGGTTATGGGTGAGGATTCTGTTGGCAACGAAGCCACACCGGACCAGATCGAGGCCATGCGCGAGCTGTTGGGCGAGAGCCTGGCTGCCGGCGGCATGGGATTCTCCACCACCCGTGCGCGCACGCATTCCGATGGCGCCGGCGAGCCGGTCGCTTCGCGCTGGGCCACCGAGTCCGAAGTCCTCGCCCTGGCCGAAGTTGTGTCACAGCATGAGGGCACCACTCTGGAATTTGCATCCGATGGCTGTCTCGACGGATTCGAACCTGAAGAAGTCGAGTTCATGATCCAGTTCTCCAAGACGGGCAAACGACCCTTGAACTGGAACGTGCTGACGGTGGATTCCCATGCGCCGGAGCGATACCGGAATCAGATCGCGGCAATGGACCATTGCGCCGACGAGGGAGCCAGGGTGGTGGCTCTCACCATGCCTGTGATCGTCCCCATGAACATGAGCTTCCTCAACTTCTGTGCGCTCAACCTGCTTCCGGACTGGGGCGACATTCTCGGTCTGCCACTCGCGGATCGGATGGAGAAGCTGCGCGATCCGGAGGTCCGCAAATTCATGCAGGAACGCGCCGCCTCACCCGATGCCGGAGTGTTCGCCCGGCTCACTGGATGGGACATCTACGTGATCGGTGACACATTCAGCGGGGCCACTGCAGGCCTTTCAGGGCGCAAAGTGGGCGACATCGCCACCGAACGTGGCGACGACAATCCCTTCGACACCCTGCTCGACGTGGTTCTCGAGGATGACCTGCAGACGATTCTGTGGCCGGGTGCAACCGACAATGATCCCGAGTCATGGGATCTGCGCCAGGAGGCCTGGGGTCACCCATCGGTGATGCTCGGCGGCTCAGACGCCGGAGCCCACCTCGACCGCATGATGGGTTCCGGTTATCCGACCCGATTCCTCGCTGACTGCCTGCGCGGCCGCAAGCTCGTGTCGCTGGAACGGGCAGTGCAGATGCTCACCCAGGTTCCGGCCGAGCTGTTCGGACTGCGGGACCGCGGCGTTCTGGCCGTTGGGGCCCACGCGGACCTCGTGGTCTTCGATCCGGAAACAATCGACTCGGAGATCCTCACCATGGTGGCGGATCTCCCCGCCGGGGAGTCAAGGCTCCATTCCGACTCGGCTGGTATTCGCCACGTGTTTCTCGGTGGAGTCGAAACTGTGACCGACGGACAGTTCAACGGCACGACCTCGGGAAAGATCCTGCGCTCGGGCGTTGACACAGACACCGTGCTCGTGGGCGACTGACTCACCGTGCTCCCGGACGACCAAGTCACCGTCGGGTGAGGATGCTCGGCGCAAAGAACGTGAACAGCAACAGGGCGAGTGCGGCCAGACCGATCGGAACCTGGGCGTCTCCGCGGCCTGTGAACACCGGGATGAGCACAAATCCTGACAGCACCGCTGTCCATGCCCACAGGATCAGCACCGCGCGGCGGTGACCATGTCCGAGGTCCATCAGCCGGTGATGCAGATGCTGTTTGTCGGCGCTGGCCACACCGCGCCTCTGGCGGGCCCTGCGAACAATGGCCAGCACCGTATCCAGAAGAGGCACCGCGAGGATCACGAGCGGGATCACCAACGGAGCGAAGAAGAACCAGGCCTGACCGGAGAACGGGTCATCCGACTGGCCTCCCACGGCAACTGTCGACGATGCCAGGAGCAACCCGAGCAACAGGGCTCCGCTGTCCCCCATGAAGATGCTTGCGGGGTTGAAATTGAACGGAAGGAATCCGATGCAGGCTCCGGCCGTGACAATCGCCACCAGCGGCCCGACGTTGGAAGGGTCCAGAACACCGACGTCGAGCAATTGGTATCCGTAGAAGAAGAAGGCGCCGGAGGCAATGGCAACGATCCCCGCCGCCAGGCCATCGAGGCCATCGATCAGGTTGACCGCGTTGGCCATTCCGACCACCCACAACACCGTAACCAACGCGGACAGGTCTGCCGGCAGCACGGTGAAGCCCAGGAAGGGCACGCGGAAGTAGATGATGGTGAGGCCCACCAGAGTGAGGATCGATCCCGACAGGACCATCCCCGCGACCTTGGCCGGCGGTGAGATGTCGCGGAGATCGTCGACCAGGCCGGTCAGCCACATCACGATGGCGGCGGCGACGACACCCAGGATGTTGCTCGGCGTGACGAACACTGCGTCGAAGTCAGGGAGCATCGCTGCCACGCCGATCCCCACCAGCAGGCCGATCAGAAGCGCCGTGCCACCAAGGATTGGCGTTGCGTGTGCGTGAACCGAGCGATCCGACGGATGGGCCATCGCGTCCGCCCGACGCGAAAGCACCCGGAGCGGGATCACCGCCACGGCAGTGGATACCGCTGCTGCGGCCAGGACGATCAGATAGGCGGTCACGTCAGAAGCTGCGCCTGATCAGGCGTAGGGCTCGAACCCTCCGCAGAGTTCGGCCACCTCTTGACGGGCCTCACCAAGCGTTGCGTCATCAGTCGGGTCAGCGAGGACCTTTGCTATCAGATCACCGATTCGGGCCATCTCCTGTTCCTTCATGCCCTGGGTGGTCACCGACGGAGTGCCGATTCTGAGTCCGGAGGTTACGAACGGGGATCGCGGATCGTCCGGGATGGTGTTCTTGTTGAGGGTGATCCCCGCCCGGTCCAGGGCAACCTGCGCCTCCTTCCCGGTGAGTTCTGAATTGAAGGGGCGCAGATCGATCAACATCAGGTGATTGTCGGTTCCGCCCGATACCAGCCGGAATCCGTGTCCGCCGAGCGAGTCGGCCAAGGCGCGGGCATTGGTCACGATCTGGGCGGCGTAGTCGCTGAAACTGGGATGTGATGCTTCTTTGAAGGCCACGGCTTTGGCTGCGATGACGTGCTCCAGTGGACCACCCTGCAACCCGGGGAAGATCGCCTTGTCGATGGCGGCGGCGTGTTCTTCGGTGCTCAGAATGCATCCGCCACGGGGACCCCGCAGTGTCTTGTGGGTGGTGAAGGTCACGATGTCGGCCACGCCCACTGGATTCGGATGTGCGCCGCCCGCGATCAGTCCTGCGATGTGCGCTGCGTCGAACATGAACAGGGCACCCACCTCGTCACAGATCTCCCGAATCGGCTCCGGATCGATGGTCCGCGAGTACGCGGTGGCGCCGGCCACGATCATCTTCGGCTTCTCCTGCACCGCGATGTCCCGCAGCTGATCGAGGTCCATGCGCTCATCCGAGGCAGTGAGACCATAGGAGATGAAGTTGTAGAACCGACCCGAGACATTCACGGGCGAGCCGTGCGTGAGGTGACCGCCATGGTCGAGGCTCAGCCCGAGCACGGTGTCGCCGGGCTGCAG
>JAUXGW010000307.1 GCA_030621865.1 Actinomycetes bacterium | reverse complement strand
CACAGGAAGACCAGATCACGATCGTTCAGTACCGGGCAATGGTGGTTCTGGCTTCGAACGAGCCATGCAATCTCTCCACCTTGTCCGAATCGCTCGACGTTCACGCCTCAACTGCGACGCGCATGTGCGATCGCCTGGTGAGCAGGGGGTATGTGCAACGTGTGCGCTCCCGGGACTCGCGGCGAGAGGTCCAGTTGACGCTGACTGATCGAGGCCGCGATCTGGTGGCGTCCGAAACAAGACGTCGACGCGAAGAGATTCAGCGGATTGTCGACGCGATACCCCCGGCAGATCGAGACGCCGCCGCGGTCGGATTGCGCGCATTCATCGAAGCCTCAACGGTTGTGTTCGGAGCCACGTGGCCCGAGTCGCTGACCGAGGCGAGTCGCCGGTGAACTCAAACAGATCAATCTCTGTGTCCCCGGAGTCGCCTGCATCCGCTGAGACGCCAGCGTCGGCGCCAGCGTTGGTAAGTGTCGTCGGTACACTCACCACTGAGGGTGAGTACTTCGAGAGGGCAGGGGTTCTTCTGTGACCCTTCCCCAGTGGTGGTACGACGAGATTCGTAGCTTGGCTGTGCGCTCGCGGCAGGTTGTGCTGCTGGCAGCGCTCACCGGAGCAGCAACTGGTGCAGCAGTTGCTGCGTTCGAGTTCGTCGTGGTCGAAGTCATGATCGAGAAGCTGCTGTCCACTCCGGTGTGGGCCCAGGCCATCATCCCGGTCTGCGGCCTCGCTGTGGCGGTGCTGGTGCTGCGGTATCTCGGACCCAACGCCACCTCGTCCACCGCCGATGAATACATAAAGAACTTCCACGATCCGGGCGAACGTCTGTCATTGCGAACCGCGTTCGCCCGGATCGGAGCGTCGGTTGCCACCCTCGGTTCGGGTGGTGCCCTCGGGCTCGAGGGACCGTCGATCTACATGGGGGCCACGGCCGGCTCCTGGATTCATCACCGGCTTCCCCCGAAATTCCGGGGAAATGCCCGCACGCTGCTGGTGGCCGGAGCCGCGGCAGGAGTGGCGGCGATCTTCAAAGCTCCCGCAACCGGCGCAATCTTCGCTCTCGAAGTTCCTTTTCGCGATGATCTGGGTCGGCGATCGCTGCTGCCCGCGCTGGTTGCCGCGGCCAGCGGATACCTCGTGTTTGTGTCGATCAACGGAACACAACCTCTGCTGCCCATCTCGAGCAGCGCGGGGTTCGCCGCGGTTGATCTGATTGCAGCTGGTGTTGTGGGTGTCCTTTCCGGAGCCGGTGCCCGGCTGTTCTCGGGAGCCCTGCGTTGGGCCAAGGGATTCACCATCAGGACCAACCCGGCGCTCAAGGTTCTCGTCGGGGGTTCGTCTCTGATTGTCCTGTTCGTCATCTGTCGGCTGGCGACCGGAGAAAGTCTGACCCTCCAGAACGGCCTGGGCGTGGTGTCGTGGGCATTGGATCCCCAGCAGGGCGTCGGGTTGTTGTTATTGGTGTTCTTCCTGCGCGCTGCCGCCACCACTGCCACTGTTGCCGGCGGTGGGGCCGGCGGCCTGTTCATCCCGCTGGTGGTGGCCGGCGCACTTCTCGGTCGCGCCGTGGGCGGTGTGGTCAACTCGCCGCAGGAGTCCCTCTACGTCGTGGTCGGAATAGCGGCATTTCTCTCCGCCGGATACAGGGTTCCGCTCGCAGCGATCATGTTCGTGGCAGAGACCACCGGCCGTCCCAGTTTCGTGGTGCCCGGGCTGATCGCCGCAGTCGCGGCGGAGCTTTCCGCAGGCCACAGCTCGGTGACTGCCTTTCAGCGCGCTCCTGACTACCTGGGAACCACAGGGGAGAACTGAGTCGCCAGGTTGCGGACCTGCGCAGCTGCGCGCGGACCTACAATTCCGCGCATGGCCGTTTCCGAGATCTTCAACCCTTCCGCGTGGCACGAGGTGGGCACTGCCGAGTTGGCGGGAGCGCCGCTCACGGACATCACCTATCACCGGGCCACGGACGGCGGCGTGGTTCGCATTGCCTTCGATCGGCCCGATGTGCGCAACGCGTTCCGGCCCTCCACCGTGGACGAGCTGTACCGCGCTCTGGATCATGCCCGTCAGTCTCCAGACGTGGGGTGTGTCCTGTTGACCGGGAACGGACCCAGTTCCAAAGACGGTGTCTGGGCGTTCTGCTCCGGTGGCGACCAACGAATTCGCGGTCGTGACGGGTACCGGTATACCGAAACCGAAGGTGGCCAGCACGCCGAGACGGCCGAGCACATCGATCCCGCACGCACCGGTCGGCTTCACATACTCGAAGTACAGAGAATGATCCGAACCATGCCGAAGGTGGTCATTGCCGTGGTTCCCGGATGGGCGGCGGGCGGGGGACACAGCCTCCATGTTGTGGCTGATCTCACCATTGCCAGTCGCCAGCATGCACGGTTCAAACAAACCGATGCAGACGTGGCCAGCTTTGATGGTGGATTCGGATCTGCGTATCTGGCGCGTCAGGTCGGCCAGAAGTTCGCCAGGGAGATCTTCTTTCTGGGAGACGAGTATTCCGCCGAAGATGCGCATCGAATGGGAATGGTCAATGCCGTGGTTGACCACGAGGAGCTGGAAACCGTGGCCCTCGAATGGGGACACAAGATCCTTTCCAAGAGTCCAACCGCTCAGCGGATGCTGAAGTACGCATTCAACCTGATCGACGATGGTCT
>JAUXGW010000149.1 GCA_030621865.1 Actinomycetes bacterium | reverse complement strand
CACACCGTTGTCCACGCGGTGAGAACGGCCGTGATGGCGGGATGTTCGACCGTCATATTGACCAACGCTGCGGGATCCCTGAGGCCTGAAGTCGGAATCGGCAGCCCCGTGATCCTGTCCGACCAGTTGAACCTGACAGGTACGAACGCCATGGCCGGGGTTGGGCCGCCGCCGGAATTTGGCGGCCGATTCGTGGATCTGTCGGCCATCTACAGCCCGCGCCTGCGCGCCGCGGCCCATGCGGCGGACCCCGATGCTGCCGAGGGTGTGTATGCCGGCCTGCTGGGAGGCAGCTACGAAACACCGGCGGAGATTCGAATGCTGGCGGGGATGGGAGCTGACGTGGTCGGGATGTCCACAGTTCTGGAATCGGTCGCTGCCAAACACCTGGGGGCAGAGGTATTCGGAGTCGCTCTGGTGACGAATCTCGCGGCTGGACTCCAGGCTGATCTCGACCACGGCGAAGTCCTGGCCGCCGGAGCCGCCAGTTCCGACCGACTCGTCACGCTTCTGAGGGCGGTCCTGACGGAAGCACAGAAATGAGCCAACCGTCCATTGAGGCCCTGATCGAGGCCGCGCAGCGATGGATGCATGCCGATCCCGATCCCCGAACTCGTTCGGAGGTCGCCGCTGCCATCGCTTCGGCAGACATCAGGTTGCTCGAGTCGATGTTCGGCGGCAGGTTGCAGTTCGGCACTGCGGGTATCCGCGGGCGGGTCGGACCGGGTCCGATGCAGATGAATCGGCTGTTGGCCGGACAAACGGCAGCCGGGCTGGCCCGGCATCTGCTGGCTGCCGAGCCCGAATCACGCAGCCGCGGGGTGGCCATCGGAAGGGACGCCAGAAACGGTTCGGCAGATTTCCTCGCCGAAATGACCGATGTGCTCAGCGGCAACGGAATCCCGGTACACGTGGTGGATGGACCAGCTCCGACGCCCTTTGTTGCATTCGCACTAAGGCACCTGAACTGTGCAGCCGGCGTTGTTGTGACTGCCAGCCACAATCCTCCCGAGGACAATGGCATCAAGGTCTATTGGGGGGACGGCGCCCAGATTGTTCCTCCCACCGACCGGGCAATCGCCAATGCCATCGAGGACTCGGTCATCGACGGTGTGTTGATCCCGGCCGTCGGCATCGCCGCACCCATCCGGCACGTGGGCCCTGCACACGGCGATTCGGACCTGGTTGCTGCCTACATCTCGGCAGCAAAATCGCTCGCGGGTCCGGCGCCGCCCGACCCAGTGACCCTGGTTGCCACGTCCCTGCATGGAGTTGGTGCGCCCTTGCTGGGCCAGACGTTGCAGGAAGCAGGATTTGGTCGAGTCATACAGGTCGCCGATCAGGAGCAACCGGATCCCGAATTCCCCACGGTCAGCTTTCCCAATCCAGAAGAACCCGGAGCGCTCGACGAGCTACTGGCTCTTGCGGAAGACCGCGACGCTGCGCTGGCACTCGCCAACGACCCCGACGCTGATCGCCTGGCCCTGGCGGCGAAACGGTCCGATGGCACATGGTCTGCGTTGACCGGCGATCAGACTGGCGCGGTGCTGTCCGAACACCTCTTGCATCACCTTCGGGGCACCCCAGACCTGTTGTTCGCAACCACCGTGGTTTCATCACGATTGCTCGGGGAAATGGCCGCCCAAGCAGGTGCGCATTTCTCCGAGACCCTCACCGGATTCAAATGGTTGTGCCGACCGGCTCTGGAGCATCCACAGTGGCGCCAGGTGCTGATCTACGAAGAAGCACTTGGATACGCCATCGGAGCGACCACCAGGGACAAAGACGGCATATCGGCCGCCGTGGTCGCTGCGGACATGGCCAACCGTCTTGCAGGCGAAGGCCGCTCGGTCTGGGACGTCCTGGACGACCTGGCCCGAATCCACGGCGCACACGTGACCGCGAATGGCTCCATTCGACTGACCGGTGCTGACTGGCGGGAGAAGCTGGTCTCCACCGCAGATCGACTGGCTGAGGATCCACCCACTCAACTCACGGGTCTGGACGTGGTCCAACAGGATCAGCCGGCCGGCGATGTGATCCGCCTGTGGCTGGAGGACAACACCCGAGTGGTTCTGCGACCGTCGGGCACCGAACCCAAGTTCAAGTACTACTGCGAGGCGATCGAGAAGGTGATCACCTCGCCCGAGGCGGCACGGGAAGCTGCTCGGGAACGCCTCGATCGACTCACCGCCGAGCTCAGCTCGACAATTCAGCCAGAACCGCCGCGGTAGCGGACATGCCGAGGCGGTCGGCCCCGGCAACGATCATTGTTTCCGCATCCCTCAATGTCCGGATTCCTCCCGATGCCTTGACCTTGGCCCGGTTACCCACGGTGGATCTCAACAACTCCACCGCTTCGGGGGACGCACCGCCGGATGGATGGAATCCCGTGGAAGTCTTCACGAAGTCCGCGCCGGCTGACACCGCTGCTGAGCATGCTGCCCGCAACTGCGCAGGGTTCCACAGGGCTGACTCCAGGATCACTTTCAGGATCACATGAGGTACGGCCGCCCGAACACGTGCGATGTCTTCGGCAACCGCTCGGTCATCGTGGTCGGCCAGCGCAGCCAGATCCGCCACCATGTCGACTTCTGTCGCACCCTGGGCAACCACCGCTGCAGCTTCGGTGGCCTTTGTCTCGGAGAGATTGGCGCCGTGCGGGAATCCGACAACCGCACAAATTGCAACGCGGCCACCCGCCGCCTCGAAGGCGTGCGGAACCCACGCGGGCTGCACACAAACCGACGCACAGCCAGCCGTCACACCTTCGGCGACCGCACGATCAACCTCGGATCGATTCGACTCCGGCTTGAGGATGGTGTGGTCGATCATCGCTGCCAGATCTTTGGCGGTCATCGAGTCGAAAGTCATTGATTGTCTCCGAGCTCGGCGAACCCGGGCTTGATCACTTCGTTGATCAAGGCGAGTCGCTGGTCGAAATGGATGAAGGCCGATTTCATGGCGTTCACAGTCAGCCACTCCATGCGCTGCAGATCGACGCCGAAATGGGTCCCGAGCAGCGCGAACTCGTCACTGAGGCTCACGCCGCTCATGAGACGATTATCGGTGTTCACGGTCACGCGAAACGCCAGATCCATCAGAATCCCGATCGGGTGCTCACCGATCGAGGCCGACGCACCTGTGTGAACGTTGGAGGTCGGGCACATTTCCAGGGGCACGCGCCGGTCACGCACATAACTCGCCAATTCACCCAGAACCGGGCCGTCGGGAGTCATCTCGATGTCATCGACGATCCGTACTCCGTGTCCCAGCCGTTCCGCCCCGCAGTAGCCAAGGGCTTCGGAAATGGATGGCAAGCCGAAGGCCTCACCGGCGTGAATGGTGAGATGGGAATGAGCGTGGCGAATCCGGTCGAAGGCGTCCATGTGCCTTGACGGCGGGTACCCCGCCTCTGCACCAGCGATGTCGAAGCCGACCACCCCCTTGTCGCGGAACCTCAGGGTCAACTCGGCGATCTCCGCGGATCGAGCAGCCGTCCGCATGGCGGTCGCGAGCATACGAACCACGATGGGTCGACCGGCGGCGGCCGCTGCCACTTCGCCTTCTGCGAAGCCGGCCAGAATCGCCTCGACAACCTCGTCGAGATTCATGCCCTCTTCGGTACAGAGCTCGGGCGCCATCCGAACTTCGGCGTAGACGATTCCATCGAGGGACAGATCCTCGGCGCACTCGAACGCCACCCTTCGGATGGCATCGGGGTTCTGCATCACGGCAATCGTGTGAGCGAATGTCTGAAGGTAGAGTTCGAGGTCCCTGCGATTGGCGCCCCGCTGCACCGAAGCCGCCAGATCATCCACATGGGTGGTGGGAAGGCCCTCGTAGCCGTACTCCGAGGCCAACTCGATGATGGTTTGCGGACGCAGTCCTCCATCGAGATGGTCATGAAGGAGAACCTTCGGTGCGGACCGGGCCAACTCCGGAGTGACTACCACAGCCATCACGCTAGCGTCGACAACATGACTCCCCGCATGATCGGCCTTGACGGAGACGACACCCTCTGGGAGAGCGAAACCCATTTCGTGACCACAACCGCCAAGATGACCGATCTCCTCTCGGACTGGGTCAACTCCGACGCCGCGGTCGAGCGCTTGGTCGCCGTGGAACGCCGAAACCTGAACACGCTGGGCTACGGCGTGAAGGCGTTTGCACTCTCCATGATCGAAACGGCCATCGAAGTGTCAAACGCCGAAGTGGATGCCACCACGATTCAACAGATCGTGGAGTGGGCCAAGGAACTGATGGATCACCCGGTGGAAGTGATCGACGGTGTTCGCGAAGCGGTGGAAGGCCTCGTGGAGAGATGGCCCGTAATCCTGGTGACCAAGGGAGATCTCCTGCACCAGGAGTCGAAGGTGGCTGGATCGGGCCTGGCTGAATTGTTCACCGGAATCCACATCGTGAGCGAAAAGGATCCGCAGACCTACTCCCGAATCCTGGCCGAACACAGGATTGAGCCACGGGAATTCGTGATGGTGGGCAACTCGATGCGCTCGGATGTGATGCCGGTTGTGACACTGGGCGGCCAAGGAATCCACATACCCCACGATCTCACATGGGCCCTCGAGGAGGTCGACGGTATCGAGGTGCCTGAGGGTGTGGCAGAACTGAGGCGATTGGGTGAAGTTGCCCCTTTATTGGAATCGGCGGCCAACTAGGTCCACAATTGTCACTGGCTGAAAGGCTGGCATGGCAGTCAGCGCGGCCCGACAACGGGTGACACAACTCCCCAAGTCGGCTTCGGAGGGACACGCAGTGGGGAAAACGGCAACACGCAGCGTTTATCTGGATGTCCTCAGGGCGATCGCGCTCGCACGCGTGGTGCTCTATCACGCCACCTCGGAGTGGGTACTCACATCGTTCACGGCGATGCCCCTCATGTTCTTCATCGCGGGCTCGCTTTTCGCCGGCTCGATCGAACGACGCCCGGTCAAATCGGTGATCATCGACCGCTACCGACGGATCCTGTTCCCCTACTGGGTGTACGTTCTGGCACTGATCGTGTTGTGGGCATCCCTCGGGGTGCTCTCCCAGGTCAAGCCGATCTCATGGATCGGCTTCATCATGCCCGTGTTGTCATTCAACGGCCCCGAAGGCCCAGGCGCAGGCACGATTCTCGAAGCCACCTGGATCCCTCTGTGGTATTTGCAGATGCACCTGATCCTGTCGTTGTTCGGCGGCTGGATGCGCAAGATGCAGCTTCGCCACGGAAAGGCGTACTGGATCACCCTGATCGTCCTCATGGTGGTCACGCTGCCCCTCGGCATCGGCGCCCTGTTCTTCTACGCGATCAGCTGGTCACTCGGTTACCTGCAACACGACGGCGTGCTCGGCCCATGGCTGCGCGAAACCTGGTCCAAGCCGTGGATGAAGCATCACATCACGGCTCCCCTGATGCGGGACCGTTGGGCAACGATCGCCTGGGCGACAGGTCCGATCGGCTTCGTGGCCTTTATCGGCTTCCACAACTCCAACATACTGATTGCAGGTCTTGGTGGGCTGGCCCTCGGCGTGTTCTGGCTGTCGGTGGCAATGGGAATCCGCCCTTGGCTTGAACCAAAACTTCAGGGCCACAAGGTCCGGGCGCTTGTCTACTGGATTAGCAGTCGCTCACTGACCATCTATCTGTGGCACTCCCTCATCTGGTACCTGATCATGGAAGTCCCCTTCCCGGGCTACCAGTCGGTGATCGTTCGGGTGCTCTGGATGATTGTGCTGATCCCCGTGGCCGTGATCCTGTTCGGCTGGGTCGAGGACCTGTCAGCCAGGAAGAAGCCGACTCTGTGGCCCATTCTCCCCGCGAAGCCTGCCACCACCCCTGCTGGCAAATCTGGCTGACCAGCCATCCATGTTTCTGGCTCGCGACGGGTACGCGGGTTTCAGTGGGTGTGGCCGTGGCGTTGGCTTTTGATGATTCTGCGCTGCGGTGTGGACCATTCGAAGGTTTGGTTTCCTGCGGCTCGCATGTTCCAGCCGCGGCTGTGGGTGAGTCCGTGGTGGTGTGGGCATAGTGATGCAAGGTTTTCGAGGTCGGTGGTTCCGCCGTCTCGCCAGCGGATGACGTGATGGATCACACACCATGACGGTGGTGCTTCACAGC
>JAUXGW010000105.1 GCA_030621865.1 Actinomycetes bacterium | reverse complement strand
TCCTCCGGTGGTGACTCCTCTGTGATGTCGGACCAGCGCTCGGCCGCCTTCGTGCGCAGGCCGGCAAGTTTGCGTTCGGAGTCCGAGACCTCCGCGTAGCGATCCTTGGCCTGTCGCTCCAGCCAGTAGGTGGCCTGCTCGTAGAGGGCTGTGTCGAACAGGGTGCGCAGCAACTTCTCGCGGTCTCCCGAGCTGGCTCGCAGGACTTTCTGGAACTGGCCCTGGGGAAGCAGGATCACCTGCTGGAACTGTTCGGCAGTGAGCCCGACCTTGTCTGTGATGGTGTCATTGACCTCGGAGATCTTGTGGCTGATTACCGTCCACTCATCGCCGTCCAGTCGGCGGAGCTCAGCTTTGGCAGCTCGGTCGGTGATCCCCGTGCCGTCCTTCTTGGGGACCGAGTACGCAGGCGTACGGGTGACGCGCCAGCGGGTTTCTTGCGCGGTGAACTCGAGCTCAGCCTTTGGCTTGAGGCTGTGGTCTGCATGGTCGGAGTAGAGCGAGTCGGGTGTGCGATCCCCCGGCACCTTGCCGTAGAGCGCGAAACACAGGGCATCGAGGAGGAAGGTCTTGCCGGCTCCCGTGTCGCCGTGAATCAGGAAGAGGCCTTCTTCGACGAGCGGGTCGAAGTCGATGTCGACTTCGCCGGCGTAGGGACCCAGGGCGGCCAGCTGCAGATGATGGGGTTTCATCGAGCCACCTCCTGCTTGCCGGCGGCGGTCAGGGCCTGTTTGAGGATCTCGAGCTGTTCCTCGCTGGCTTCGGTACCGTGCTGATCCTCCCAGAAGTGACGGGTCAGCTCGATCGGGGACGGTGCCTTGGCGATCGCGCCCCGCGCTGCTCCATGGCTGGGTTCCCTTCGATCAGATGGTTGATGGTGAAGCACCACTGCGTGGGGGAATCGCGTCTGGATCCTGGCCATTGCCTGCATCGGAAGATCTGGATCCGTGAGTTCCACCCGGACTCGCGCTTCCTCGGCGTCGGTCAACTCTGGGTCGGCGAGGAGTTCCTCCAGGGTGCCTCTGATCGTGCGGAGGCGTCGCCCCACCTCGAGCGGGATCACCTCCACCGAAATCGAGCCGTCGGCGGCGAGGTCAACGATCCGCACCGATTTGGTGTGTTCTTCTTCGGAGAAGGAATAGGGCAGGGGAGTCCCCGAGTAGGCAACCCGGTCATCATCCCAGGACTGGTCTCCGTGCAGATGGCCCAGGGCGACATAGTCGAAGTCCCGGAAGGCATCCAGACCGACCACGTCCACGTGGCCGACCGGGCCAACCCTCAGTTCCCGTTCCGAATCGGACGTTTTCCCACCTGTGATGAAAGTGTGTGCGACCACCACGGTTCGGTGAGGATCCGAGGCGGCGATATGTGTCTGAATCAGTTCTGTCGCATGCTCGGTGACATCGTGATGGCTCAGCCTTCCGGAGCGAGCGGAAGAGTTGTCTTCGGACTCCTGGTGATCGTCGAGCTGGTGATCGTCGAGCTGGTGATCGTCGAGCTGGTGATCGTCGAGATTGTCGAGTATCGGCCCACCAACTGATGGTTCCAGGAAAGGAATTGGGTAGACCGCAACGGGGGGTCCACCGTCGTCGGGAGTGAGGACCAGCGGGTCGGTGATGCGAGATGTGTCTCCACGAATGGTCACTCCGGCATGGACAAGAAGCTGATCGTTGATTCCCAACCGAGTGGCCGAATCGTGGTTGCCGGCGATGGCAACCACCGAGGCGCCCGTGCTCCGCAGCCTCAGCAGTGCGTCGTCCAGCAGAGCAACTGCGTCGGCCGGGGGAATGGCTCTGTCGTACAGGTCGCCGGCGATTATCACCAGCTCGACGTTGTGTTCTTCGGTCAGCTCGACGATGCGATCCACTGCCTCCTCCTGTTCGGGGAGCAGAGAGGCACCGTGAAACGCTCGACCCAGGTGCCAGTCAGAGGTGTGGAGAATTCGCATGGAAAGCGAGTGTAGAGGTGCGCTGTGACAGCCTCAGGGCCAGAGTCGATCAGAGTCGATCAGGGCCAGAGTCGGGACTGCAGGCCTGAGGCGCGTGCGACACGTCGGGTGATGGCGGCTCGCAGGGCATCTTCGGTTGCCACGACAGTGACCTGCTCCTTTCCCCGGGTGATGCCCGTGTAGAGGAGTTCGTTGGTCAGAACGCGTGACGCAGCATTCGGCAGGGACACCACTGCATGGGTGAATTCCGATCCCTGACTCTTGTGGATCGTCATGGACCACCATGTCTCCACATCGTCGACTTGAGACGGTTGGAGCGTGCGAAGATCCTCCGGGGCCTCCATTACGATCACCCGGGCACCGTCGCGGCGCACGACGAGACCGGTGTCACCGTTGAACACACCGGTTATGTAGTCGTTCTTGGTGATGATGATCGGTCGACCCACGTACCAACGGTTGCTTGTGGCGAGGCCGGTAGCTCTGGACAGTCGACGTTCGATGTCATCGCGCCACGCGTAGGAACCATGTGGTCCGTGACGTGTGCCGCACAGCACCTTCATCTCGGTCGTCAGTTCCAGTGCCGACCGGGCGTCGCCATCGGTGGCCGCGCTCATCACCCTGGACGCGTTGTCGGCCACCATCGTTCGCAGGTCGTTCATCTGGTTCGTGTCTGCCGGATTGACCCAGGTGACTTGTGTTTGTCCGGGGTCTCGCAGGATCTCCATTGCCCCCTCGGCGTCCTCGGTGCGCACCGCATCTGCCAACGCTGCGATCGCCGAGTCGGCATCGAAGCGGTGAACCCGCTGGAGCACCACGATGCCGTCGGCCAGTGGGCCATCAACCGGCTCGTCACTACGCGACGCCGGGCCCACGACATCTCCGAGGACAGCACCGGCTTCGACGCTGGCCAACTGGAACGGATCGCCCACGAGAACCAGTCGTGCGGCAGGTCGAAGCGCATCCAGCAGACGAGCCATCAGTGGTAGCGCCACCATTGAGGTCTCGTCGATCACCACCACGTCGTGTGGGAGCGGGTTGGTGTGATCGTGGCGGAACGAGATTCCGTCGCGATAACCGAGCAGCCTGTGGATTGTGCTGGCTTCGGTGGCCAGAAGGGGCTCTTTCACATCCGGGGGCATGTCGGCATCTTCGACCGCCTGATGTACGGCCTCGGTCATCCGGGCCGCGGCCTTGCCTGTTGGTGCAGCCAGTGCCACCTCGAGTGGTCGGTCGGCATCGAGGGTCAGTTGGTACATGGTTGCGAGCAGGCGGGCGACCGTACGCGTCTTGCCGGTGCCCGGTCCGCCGGCCAGAACGGTGATTCGTCGATGCAGGGCGCGCTCCGCCCCCAGGCGCTGAAGGTCAGGTTCGTCGCCGTCGTCGGTTCCGATGTAGTGGTCGAGAGCGGCCTCGATGGCAGCTTCTTCGAACCAGGCCGTTCCGGCTGCGCCGGCCTGATCGAGGAGGGCCGCACCGATCTGGCGCTCATAGCGCCAATACCGCTCCAGATAGATCCGGGTGCCATCGAATACGAGGGGTCTCGTCACCCCGGCGCTGACCGCACTGTTGGCTTCGGCAACGACGGGATCACACACAGCCACCGCATCCGACGCCACAAGAGCGGTCGCCCACTTCGCCGGATCAGGCCAGGGAAGCTCCTCGATCGTGATCTGCGCGCTTGTGCCCGCAGGTTCGACTTCCCCGCCGGCCACCTTGCCGGCGACGTTCTCAGCCTTGTCGGCCGTGACCGTCTCGGCCACTCGTTCCAGGTCGACACATACATGACCCAGTTGCAGGGCCCGGACGCACAGAGCGGCTGCCAGCAGAACTTCGTTGGACACGCCCGGCACGGTGCGCACCAATACACCTGCGAGCTGTACTTCTGTCTCCGAAAGGATGCCGGCCTCTGCGAAGGGCCGCAGAACCCCTGTGCCCTCCGGTAGCAGTGGCGTCGGATGTCCGGTGTTGCTCATCGATGCTCACCTCCGGTCGGGGTCGGACCGTCCAGGCCGGTTGGGGTCGGGCTGTCCAGGCCGGTTGGGTTCGGGCTGTCCAGGCCGATTGGGATTGAGCCGTCCAGCAGATTCGACAGATCGGTGATCATGTCGGCCGGGGGACGCCAGTCGAAGAGGCCATTGGGAACACCATCGGTTGTCGGCGTGTCCGGTCCGACCATTCCCCGCACGAACATGTAGCCGATGCCGCCGAGATGAACATCCGGGTCGTAGTCGTTCAGCCGCCATCGCAGGTAGCGATGCAGGGCCACGCTGTACAGGAGTGCCTGTAGTGGATAGTCGTGTTCGGCCATCGCAGCCGGTAGCCGATCGGGGCGAAAGAGATCAGCAGTTGGTGCAGCGCCCCATCCGGCGAGGCGATTGGTCTTGTAGTCGCACACGACGAATCGATCCGTGCCGTCGTCGTGACGCACGCGAGCCACCAGGTCGATCGAACCGGTGAGGTGTCCAGCGAGGGTGGCGGAGAATGATCCTGCGGCCAGGGACTCTGCCCAGCCTCGAAGGGGATCGTCGGTGGGCAAGTGGGCAACAACGAGATTGCCGACGTCAGCGTCGGTGGCGGGCGAACCGGCTTCCCCCAGCGTGAGATCAAAGGTGAGTTCGTCGAGACGGTTGGCACTGGCCAGGTCACTCAGTGGCTGTCCGGCAAACAGCGGACCCAGAGGTGTCCGGATCACGGCTGCCAGTCCGGCAGCGAGACGCTGTCGATCGACAGGCCATGGGCTCCATGCCAATCGCTCGTCAATCAGGTCGGCCAGTTCTGACTCGAGGTTGGCGGCTCTGAAGTCAACCCGTTCCAGCACCTCATGCACGAGTGTTCCGAATCCGGCTCCGCCTTCGATGTCCCCCAGTGGCAATGCGATGATCTGGCTGATCACAGCTTCGTCGCTGGTGACAGCAGCCTCGCCGCTGATGGCAACAGTCTCGTCCGTGACAGTCACAACTTCGCCGCTGGTTGCGAGGGTCTCGTCGGCCGCAACCAGATCGTCGGCGGCAATCACCAGATCGTCGGCGACGTCCGCTCCCTCGTCTGCATCGCCGCTGTCACCCAGTGTCTCGTCTCCGGGATCGAAGCCTCCGCCGTTCACACCTTTCGCTCGGGAGGTGATGGCCGTGAAGGACCAGCGTGTTCGGTCGCGATCCAGATCATGGTCGAGGGTGGCAACCAGCAATTCGGCTTCAGTGGGTGCCCCGCCCCCAGTCCAGACACGGTCGTCTCCGTTGCCGACGATCACCACTTCGAGGTCGCCCTCAGCGCGTACGATCACCGGTGCCAGACGCCGCAGGGATTCATGTTCATCGATGGGTTCGATCTCTTCGGAAGCAAAGAGGTCGGGGTCTATGTCCCCAGTGTCGCCGTCCCCACTGTCGCCGCTGGCGCTGTCCTCAATGTCGGCGTCGTCAACGTTCATCTCAGCGGCGGAAGATGCTGAGTCCACACTGTCGCCCCGACCAGACTCGAGATCCGCGACCTGCGGTTCATGGCGACGGGCGAAGAGCACCCGTGCCAAGCCTGTGCTCCAGACGTCCATCGTGGGGAGCCACCACACGGCTGTGTGGTGGCGGGCGCGGGTCAGGGCCACGTAGAGAACTCGCAGGTTGGAGCCGACGGCTGCCACGGCAGCGCGCCTCTCGCGCTCGCCCTGCATCGTCGGCGATCCCCATTCGAGGTCGCTTGCCACGTCAATCGTGCGTTTGTCGGTATCGGAATCCCACCAGATGTTGTCGCGTGCCCTTGCTCCCGTCGGACTCCACAGAGTTGGGCAGCACACCACTGGGAACTCGAGTCCCTTGGCCACGAACGTGGTCATGATCTGCACGGCGAGCGATTCGGATTCGACGCGCCGGGCGGCCAAGTCGGTTTCAGGGTCGCCGTCGTCGCTACCGCCGGCGAGCTGTTCGAAGGAGGTGAGCAGGGTGGTCGGACTGGCATTGCGGTCGCCGGCCAGAGACAGCAGTTCGGCGAGGTGATCAAGGTCGGTCATGGCCCGGTCACCGTCATGGAGGGCGAGCACCCGGGCGGCCACCGATGTTTCGGCCCATACTCGCCCGGTGAAGGAGGCCACTCCCGCTTCCGAGAGGTGTTCACCCCAGCGGTGGAGTTGTTCCTGTACCGCACCCAACTCCTCCTCGGAGGCATCTGCCAGCCGGTTGGAGTCCCATCCGAAGAACCAGGAGGTCGCTGCAGCTCTGGCTCTGCGGGCATCGGCTGGTCGCGCCAACGCTTGAAGCAGGCGGTGCCAGTGATTGGCGGCTTCGGATTCGAGCACATTGTCGCCCCGGGAGATCACCGCCGGGATGTCCAGATCCATCAGGGCCTCGCGCACCTTCGGACCCTGACGGTTGGCTGTGATCAGCACGACCACATCGTCCGGGCTGAGCCGCCGGGTGCGTCCATCGTCGTGATCCTCGTCGGGAATCACTGCGGACTCCAGCAGGTTCCGGATGTGGGCGGCCATTTCCCGGAAGATCGCGGGTTCACCTCCGCCGGACGTGACGAAGTCGCTGTTGCGCTTGTGGCGCGGGATGCCATCACCGGTGGCGATCCTGATCGACAGAGCTGGAATCGGGTCTCCGTCGACAGTGAGAAACTCACGATCCTGATGATCGGGCGGCACGTTCACCGGTTGGAATTCAATTTGGGCGTCACCGAAAGTCACACCCGACAAGAGGGCATCGGTGGCGTTCAGCACGGCGGGATCTGAACGCCAGTTCCGGTCGAGGCCACTCAGGTGTGTGTCGTCGGAACGGGCGGCCTTGAGATAGGTGTGGACGTTTGCTCCCCGAAAGGCATAGATGGCCTGCTTCGGATCGCCCACCAGCACAAGGGTGGTTGGAGTGTCGGTGCTCCCGGCCCCGGCGGCGCGGGTTCCGAACACCGAGTCGAAGATCTTCCACTGCACTGGGTCGGTGTCCTGGAACTCGTCTATGAGCGCGACCTTGAAACGCTCTTGGAGGGCTCGGCGGGCGGCGAGACCTGAATCCCCGTCGGCAATGGCGTCACGGAGCCTTCCGAGAAGATCATCGAAGGAGAGGGTGCCGGCATGTCGGCGGCGGTCACTGATCTCCTCGACGAGATCGTTGACCAGAGCCAGCCGTCTCATGGCCTCGCTGTCAGTTCGGGCTTGGTCTTCGCGGATTTCCTCATCGGCGGATTTGTCCGCATCCACCTCAGTTGCCGGATTATCCACAGTGGCCGACATCTCGGCAGGTCCAGGGACCGTGGCAGGCTGGAATGCCTCGTCCGGCACGAATGTGGCATCGGGATTGTCAAGGGCCAGCTTCGTTGATCCCGTCAGTGTTTCAAGATCGGGAATTTCGTTCGCAGGGTGCTCCTCGTGGACTGCTTCAGCCACCAGGGCGTCGGTGGCTACCTGGGTTGTGAGTATGTCCGAGTCATCGATCAGGACCGCGTCGGGGTCGGTGTTCACGGCCGACCCGAGGGTGCCGATCACCTGCTGGGCGAAGCCGTGGATCGTGGTGATTGTGGCCGAGTCGAAATCCGAAATTGCCGTGGAAATCCTGAGCAGTCTGGATTCCCTGTCGGTTTGCCAGACCTTGCGGAGAACGCCGTCTTCGGGTGGCGAATCGGAAGACAGAACGTCCGCAAACTCGACGAG
Organism: Actinomycetes bacterium; assembly: GCA_030621865.1. GTDB lineage: Bacteria > Actinomycetota > Acidimicrobiia > Acidimicrobiales > Microtrichaceae > JAHRAZ01. Next base: position 815 of record JAUXGW010000105.1, on the reverse strand, counting down.
ACGGGCTCGCACGCGATCCTTGAGTTCAGCCGCCGCTGCCCGGGTGAAAGTTACGATCAGCAACTCTGCGATCGGGATGTCAAGCTCCGCCACATAACGAGCAGCCAAGGTGGAAAGTGTGTGGGTCTTTCCGGTACCGGCGCTGGCCTCGATTGCCACGCGGCCCTTCGGCAGTGGTCCGTCGAGTTGAAAGGGTGGGATCTTGTCGGCCGTCACCACGTGATCCTCACGCCGGGTGCAGTCGCCTCGATATCTCCCCACAGGTGTTTGGCGTACCGAGTGGCCCGGTCATCACCAGATCCATCGGGATCATCACTCGGGATGACCAGGGAGGTGATCTGATCGGCAGTTGCATGGTCGAAGGCCAATTGGTTCCACTCATCGGTTCCGTCGGCGGGGCCAAAGTTGTTGCTCCACGTGCCGGCCGCGTTGTTGTCCTTGTAGAGAGCCCAGGAGAGGTTTGCGAATATTGGGAGAGGTTCGCGTTGGCCTCGGCGGAACAGGTCAATCACCAGCTCCAGAGATTCAATGGCGCGTTCCTGTCGCAAGGCTGGTTCGGGCAAGTCGATGCTGAAACCCTTGCCGCTGGCGCCGGCCTTGTTCGTGGCGGGGCAAATGTGTACTGCCTGCCATTCCGGTCCCGGGTCCTGGGCGGTCAGGGCCATGACGTTCAGCCAGGAGATCAACTTGTGAGCATCCTTGCGTTTGGAAACCGTCACGTCGATCGGCCCCGGCCGGAATCCACCGTCGTCGCGGACGGTTCCGACGAGGCGGGTACCACTTGGCAGCGTGATGTCGACAGCCAGATGGGCCGC
>JAUXGW010000083.1 GCA_030621865.1 Actinomycetes bacterium | reverse complement strand
TGAAAACCGTGGCCGAAGGACTCAACAGCCGAACCAAACAAGAGGTCTACGCGGCGACTCTGGATGCACTTTCCTTCTCTCCGGTCCGCGCCCAGGTCCGAATCACGAGCAAGCCGGAGAAACCGTCCGAGGATCTGATGGAGGCCGTGCGCCGTACCGCCGACAAACTGCCCGAGATCGCCGCAGAATTCGGTGTGGATCCCAAGGAAGCCAATGCTGCGCGTCGTCGATACCGGGCGAAACGCCGCGCTGACGCCAAAGCAGCCAAGCAGGCTCCCAAGGCCGACTCCGCTCCCGCCAACAAGCCGAAGAAGGATGGACCGAAGTCCTACAAGCCACCGAAGGCTGAGCCTGAAGAACCCAAGCCCGCCAACGAACCCGAGGCAGCCGACTCGGCGCCTGAAACTGACGAGTCTTCAGCCAAGGCTGATGAGGCCGCAGGCAGTGAACCAGAGGCAGCCAAGGCTGATGAGGCTGCAGGCAGTGAACCAGAAGCAGACAGCGCAACAGAGACAGTCAAGGATGATCCGGCCACTGCCACGGCCGAGGACTCGAGCGATTCTGACCAATCAGTCGACGGCGACGATTCAGCCAGTTGAGGTGCGCTCTGTCAGTTGAGGTAATTGAGCACTTCCAGCGGAGTGTTCGCCACAACTCCTGAATGTGGATGGGTTCGAACCCGTTCGTTCCAGCCCGCCCACACGAAGCGACAGCCGACTTCCTCAGCACATCTGAGGTCTCCCCCGCTGTCTCCGACCAGCATGACCTGATCGGCGTCAAGACCCAGCCGCTCGAGCATCGGCACCAACGACTTGTGGCCCCAATCGAACGCGTCCGCGCACATCACCAGTTCGGGTTGCCAACCGAGGCGGTCGAGTTCGGTGCTTGCTGACGCCGGATGTTTGTTGGAACAGATGGCCCAGCGATCGAGCTCTCCCAGCAACTCCGCCGCTCCGGGAAACGGCATGGACACCTCCGTGTCGTAGGCGTCGACATAGTCATCGAGGGAGATCCCGAGGCGTTCACACTCCTGCGCAACCGCTGAGCCCATGACGACGTCGGAGCGGGATGCACCAAGAAGGTCGATGGGAGCCAGCAGCGCCTCATCGGAGTCGATCAGAGTGCCATCAAAGTCGAAGATGACGATCTCCGGAGGTTGCATTCCGCAACGGTACCGGTGGTCCGCGTTGGACCCACAAGCGTGCTCTGCGTAGATTGCCCACCATGACGGTTGAGTATGAGAAACAAGGCAACATCGGCATCATCACGATCAATCGACCCGAGGCGCGCAACGCAGTGAACCGCGCCGTCGCAACGGGCATCGAATCGGCGATTGACCAGATCGAGGAAGACCCTGAGGTCTGGGTTGGCATTCTGACCGGCGCCAGGACCGAGAAGGGCTACATCTTCTGCGCGGGCGCAGACCTCAAGGAGATGTCAACCGATCCCGGCGGGATGAGCACCAAGAAGGGTGGCTTCGGCGGATACGTCCAGCGCGATCGCACCACGCCGGTCATCGCCGCGGTCGACGGTCCGGCCCTGGCCGGCGGTACCGAATTGGCGCTGGCCAGTGACCTCGTGGTCGCCTCCAGGACCGCTAGGTTCGGCATCCCGGAGGTCAAGCGCAATCTGGTTGCCGCCGCTGGTGGTCTGTTCCGGCTCCCGCGCGTGTTGCCCCGCAACATTGCCCTCGAGTTGGCGCTCACCGGAGCACTCGATTTCCCCGCTGATCGCGCCTACGACCTCGGTTGGGTCAACCGTCTCTGCGAAGAGGGTGACGCCCTCGAAACGGCAAAGGGCCTGGCTGCAGAGATCTGTGCCAACGCTCCGTTGGCCGTGGCAGAGTCCCGCAAGATCATGCTCGCGGCCACGGATCAGCCCGACGAGATCGGCTGGCAGATGTCCAATGAAGGAATCGCCAAGATGTTCGGCACCGAAGACTTCAATGAAGGACTCACGGCGTTCATCGAGAAGCGTGATCCCGTCTGGAAGGGCCGCTGAGACTCACACCAGGGTTTCGATGATTCCCTGATCGGCCAGGAACTCCGCCAGGCCATCCACAAGAGGCAGCTCGGGTACGGTCCAGACCGGAATCCAGGCTGCCTCTTGCGCGTCATCCCCCGCGGTCGGCTCACCCTGATCAAGAATCGTGACCTCGAAGTCGAGCACCACGTGATGCTGACCATCGGAGAACACCTCTGCCCAACCCATGAGAGGTCCACACACACCGCCCAGGGACGTCTCTTCCCTCAACTCCCTCACAACTGCCTCGGCGAGGGTCTCGCCGCGCCTGACCCGGCCACCCGGTACCGACCACTTGCCGGCCTGCGGTGAGTGCTTGCGGCGAACCATCAGGAGTTCGTTGACCCTGGTTGCCACCGCTCCAACACCCAGTTGTGGTCCGCGTTCCTCACCGGGGTCACCACGGTGCTCAGTACCGGTCATGTCCATACGTTGCCCGGTCAGAGCCGGGTTTGCACCACGAGCTTGCGGGTCACCATGTCATGTTCCTCGAAGAAGTTCTTGGTGTGGCGGTCTCCGGGCAAGGCAAACGAGTCCAGCGTGACGCAATGGGCGACAGCGGCCAGCTCCTTCGCCGTTTCGAGAATCCTCGTGCCCACACCCACGCAGCGGGCCTCCGGGGTCACGTAGATCTCGCGCAGCTCGGCCCGCGAGTCGCGGATCCGAAGGACCCCGTACCCCAGTACATCATCACCCACCAGGCCTGCGATGAGACTCAGGTCGGAGTCCGGCAGGCCGGATGTGCCGCCGATGGTCTCGGGCAACTCGGCACGGAGGGATTCTCCACCCTTGTGGTTGGCGAGTCCGCTGCGGGCCTCTCGTGCCAGAACGCGAATTTGCTCAAGATGGCGCTCTGTGGCCTGTACCGCAGCGATCGACTGTGGCTCGGATGGCGAATTCGGCATGCTCAGCCAACTCATCGTGGTGGAACTCAGGTCTTGAGGAGTTGGTCGATCCGGTTCAGAACCGTTCGCCTCTGTCGGTTCGCCGTTTCGAAGGAACGAATTGCTGTCAGCTCGGATTCGCTCAGGGTCTGGAGTCTGGGAACTATCTGTGCAGCGGCCAGGCTCTCATAACCGGGAATCGCCAACTCTTCAGGATTGGGGGATTCCTCCACGGCTGACGATGCCCCGACTGGTGAATCCCCGGGCAGGGGAGCCTCCACGGTCGCGGAGTCGGATTCATCACCGTCGCGATCTCCGGGCGTTGAGGCTTCGTCAAGCCCGCTGGGACGGCTGTCAGCGTCAGCGTCAGCAATGAGCATGCCGCCCAGCAACCGTTCGCAACCGGAACGATCAAACAACGCCCGCAAGAACTCTGCCTGCGCCTGAGTTCGGCCGATCCACCGCGGGACAACGCGACCGAGATCGCCAACGGCTCGACCGAGGTGCACGTTGCTCAGCCTTTGCGGGAGCGCTTGATTGCGGCCTCCACGACCGCGATGCCGTCGCAGGGGTCATAACCCTCGGGGCAACTCAGGTTGCCGGGCCGGCCGAACTGGCGAGGATGGTGGATCATGAAGCAGGTCGTGCAGGTGAACTCGTCGTCACCCTTGGCCGCGACCCTACCACCACTGACAGTGGTTGGTTGGGGAGCTGAATCTTCCTCGTCCTCATCGTCGCCGGCTGCGATTCGGTCCTTCAGGATCGCGTTGAGGTCGGCCTCCACGTCATCCGGGTTGAGGTCGTCGTCCTCGTCATCGTCGCCGGCGGCAGTAGTTGCGCCGGCAGTGGGAACATCGTCCTCGTCGTCCTCATCGTCCTCGTCTTTGTCCTCACTGCCTTCGGACGCCTCAGCGTCGGAGTCATCATCGAGCTCGTCATCTTCGGGGGCCTCGTCTTCGAGATCCTCATTGTCTTCTTCGAGCTCCACGTCGAGCTCGTCATCGTTTTCTTCTGCCATGTCTTTCAATTGCTGTCTGGGGAGTTGGACAGACTCGTCTTGATGTTGTCCGGGGCGCGGACCCTACCCGCGCAGGAGGGCCCGGCGCATCATAGACACATGAATCGGGCAAGTCTGCCCAATGGAGCGATTCTGCTCGGCAGGTTCCCGGCTCCCCCACAGTTCCAACTGGTCGAAACCAGTTTCAACTTGTCCCACAGGACTGCACCCTTGCCCTATTCGTTGGTGTTTGGTGCGGTGTCACGTGTTGTCTCAGCTCTGCGTTCCGAGGCGATACGTTCCAAGTCCGCTTCTCCAGAATGATCCACGTATCGCATCATTTCGGCGATCGCACGATGGCCGGCGCGTTCCTCGATCAGGTTGTGCATCTGCTGGGCGACCAAGCGGTAGCTCGGATGCCCCTGAATCGACGAACGCAGCTCGAGCAGGTGGATTGCCTCGCGAGCGTTGAACTGCATTACGTAGCGAACCCGGTGCGCGAGTGAGACCGCGTAGGAGGCACGATCAGGGAACTTCTCCGACAATGTGTTCCAGAGACTCGCAGAAATCTGCATTGCGGAATCGAAGTCGTCGGCCACTCCGGCATCTTCGAGGGAAACCGGCCTGACATATCCGTGGTTGGGAGTCAGGTCCTGCCATTCGACGGTTGCCATTCGGTGGCGCTGGAGATCACGGAAGGCCCCGTAGTCCGACAGAATGTCGAAGCGGTAGTCGGTGCGCTCCAGAGCCCGGCCGGGTTTGTGGCGGCGGTTCGAGCGATCGCCGAAGTAGTTCTTCATCACCGTGAGGCGGTCCTCGGTGGACATCCGCACGATCCGCTGAAGGATCGTGGATTCACTGAGGTTTGTGTAGGGGTAGAGCATCGCAGCCACCACCTTCAACTCGCCATCGGGGTCGAAGTCGACCAGCTCCACGCCAGAGGGTTCCTCGGCGGCGGTTCGGTCATCGAGCATCTCGTATGCGAGGGCTTCCATCGCTGCACGGTTGGTGGCGAGATACTTCGAGGTGATCACTCCCCGATCGGGCAGGTCAACACGCTTCAGGAAACTCGGCACGACCTTGCGTAGCTCAGTGAGCATGAGGTCGGAGTAACTCCTGGCTTCGGGGAGTGGATGCGACCGCATCCGCAGCAAGAGCGCCTCATAAGCCTGGCCTGAGGCATAGATACCGACATTCGACAGCGCAGCCGCGGGCAGAATGCCCCTGACCGCGTCGAATGCCTTGGCATGGATTGCCTGACGGTAGGCGAAGTCGGAATCGGATTCGCCCTTCGGATTCCGTGTGCGGAAGTGCTCCATCATGGATTGGGCGAGGTGGGAATACGACTCGAAAAGTGAATCCATGTCCGACACGTATCGGGCACCCACGTTGGACGAGAGGATTTCGGGATCGCGGAAGTAGCGGTATCGACCCCCAAGGCGGTCGTCGTAGTTGATGTATCGGGTGGACTGCTCCAGGTAGGACATGAGTCTGCCCCACTCGAGGATCTTGGTGAGCACGTTTGATGCCTGCTCACAGGCGAGGTGAACCCCGCCGAGTTGGGCCACGCTGTCGTCGCCGTACTCAAAGAACACGCGGTCGTACAGTGCCTCTGCACGCTCCAGACCAATCGTTGCATCAACGGTTTCGTCGCCAGAAGTGTCCAACTCCACCACGAACTCGTCGAGGAAGAGGCGACGAAGGGACTTCGCCGATCGCGAGTAGCGGGCGAACAGGGCACCCTTGACCACCTCAGGCAGGTTCACGAGAGCGAAGACAGGCCCGTCGAGGTTGGTGAAGTACCGGCGCAGCAGCGCTTTCTCATCTTCTGAAAACTGCTCGGTTGTGTATGTTGGCGGCCCACTCACGGGCCACAGACTAGATGCGCGCGGCTAGCTGGGTGATGACCATAGATCCACAATCGTGGCGGCCAGTGCTTTGGCTCCGTCGATCACGGCCTGGTCTCCCGCTTCCGAGCGAGCGCAGACAGCAAACTCCTCGGTGTGGATGCTCGTTCCACGGGGAGCCACGGCGATCATCGGGTGGATCGACGGCACCTCATGGCTCACGTTGCCCATGTCTGTCGAGCCCACGACCGGGCCATCCAGCAGCGGATCTTCGCTCACACGGCCCAGTGCCGATGCGTTGCGTTCATACGCGGCGAGAATCACGGGGTCATGCACCATGTCTGAATACGGCGGATCCAGCCACTCGTGTTCCATCGCGCAACCGGTAGCCAGCGCACCAGCGGAAAGGGCATCCAGGACTCTGGGGCGAAGTTCCTCCAACCGATCCAGATCAGCCGCTCGGACGTACCAACTCATTGCAGAGCGGGCAGGAACGATGTTGGGTTTGTCCCCACCGTCGGTGAACACGCCGTGAATACGTTCATCGGTGCGTATGTGTTGCCTGAGTGCGGCAACATTCATGTATCCCAGAACCGCGGCGTCGAGAGCGTTGCGGCCCAGCTGAGGGGCAGCGGCAGCATGGGACTCCTTGCCCGTGTAGATCACATTCAGGCGGTGGATGGCTACGCAGGCCATGGTGGGCAGATTGCGGTCCGCCGGATGCACCATGATTGCGGCGCCCAAGCCCTCGAGTGCCCCTTCCCTCGCCATGAAGACCTTGCCCCCACCACCCTCTTCGGCGGGTGTGCCGAGGATGCGCACCCGGCCGCCGCCTCGCTCGGCAACGGCAGCGGCGGCGAGTCCCGCTCCCAGCCCGGAGCTGGCGATGATGTTGTGCCCGCACGCGTGGCCAAGTCCGGGCAGAGCGTCGTACTCGCACATGACTCCCACTTCCATGCCCTCGGAGCCGGCAGTTGCGGAAAACGCCGTTTCGAGCCCATAGGCATGCCTCGTGGCTTCGAGGCCAGCCGAATCGATCACGTCACAGAGGAGATCGTGAGCAAACTCTTCCTCGAAACCCAATTCGGGGTTGTCCCAGATCTGGTGTGAGACATCGATCAACGTCTCCGACATCTCATCGATCAGGGCGATCACGTCGGACTTGAGTGCGGCCACTTCCGCTGATGTGCGCGAAGTGGAATCCGGGGAATCCCCTGCGGGGATGTTGTTACTCATGGCGACATCACTGTCACAACGTACTGCTGCGACAACAACACCGTCGATCAGGACACATGGCTCAACACGATCTTGCCCATCTGTTGACCTGACCTGAGCCGATCCAGTGCGACCGGGTAGTCATCGAAGGAATGCACGGAGTCGATGTTCACGGCCAAACCCTCGGAGAGCATCGTCTGGACGAACCTGAACTCTTCCTGACTCCCACAACTGGCACCCAGGATGTTGAGCTGGGAAAAGAACAACTTCGGCAGATTCAGTTCCACGGTGGAACCGCTCGTACCTCCACAGACACACATGGATCCACCACGTTTCAGAGCGTCAATCGAGGCGTCCCAAGTGGCGGGCCCGATGCTGTCCAGCACGATGTCGGCCTCCACTTCGTACCGCTGCGCAGATGAGTCATACGCGGCAGTGGCACCGTGATCCAGTGCCCATTGCCTCTTTTCGGGTTCCCGGGAAGTCACATGGACCTCAGCACCGAGATGCAGGGCGATTGCCATTGCAGCACTCGCGACTCCCCCACCGATTCCGGTCACCAACACCACCGTGGCCGGCTTCAATCCAGCCCTTCTCAACAACCGCCAGGCGTTGGTTCCGCATATCGGCTGGGTGACGACTTCCTCCCAGGTCCTGTTGGCCGGTTTCGACTCCAATTGGTGGGCTTGCACAACGCAGAAGTCGCTGTGACCGCCCCATGTGTGTTCTCCGAGGATCCGCATTGCCGGATCCAGAACGGAGTTGATCCCGTTGCGCAGGGCCGCCTTCGGAACCAACGCGGGATTGATCACAACTTCATCACCGATCTCCCAGGTGGTCACACCCGCTCCGGTGGCAACCACCACGCCGGCCACGTCGCTGCCGGGTACATGGGGGAATTCCGGAGGCGCCGGACGACCCTTCGTGAGCCAGATGTCCATGTGGTTCAGGGCGCTGGCGACCACACGGACGAGCACCTGCTCGGGACCGGGTTCGGGATCCGGCAGATCGGAAAGGGCGTAGTCGCCCGGGATCGCGTCAAGTGTCCACGCTCGCACGGTCAGAATCCTTCCAGATCGACCACGGTGCAGCTCACACGACCACCACGATCGCCGATGCAACACAGTTGATCTCGAGCACCCGACCCCGGCCGGCTGATTCGCCATCGACAATGATCCGGGCGTCCGCCGACACCTCCGGTTCGTGATGTGCAGCCCGGCTGAGGCGAAGTCCCGGATGAGGCAGATGTGATCCGGTTCGTTGCCGGCGTTTCGAGCGGATTCTGTCCCACCAATCCAATTCGCCGACTGTGACGTCGAGAAGGCCGTCGCCGGGATGGGCACGAGGTCCAACATTGTCTTCACCGATGAACGCCGCGTTCATGGCCACCAGGGTTTCGCCTGCGAATCGCTGACGACCACGACGCGACTCCAGATGTGCGACAAAGACCTCAGTTCTTGTTGATCCGTTCGCATCAGCGATGGTGGCCAATCCGACATCGAGGGGAAACCTCATGCCTGCCCCGGAGCGCAGGTCCGCTGCAGTGTGTCTTGGGCTGCCGAGGGTGCGGTGGAGGTCTCCCCCAGTCAGGCCGAACTCGAACCCATCTTGCTGTGGCTGTGTATGCGGGCTGCCGACAGTACGGATGAAGTCTGCGGAGTTGAGGGCCTCCGAGAGCTGCCTGTCCGACCCAAGAACCGCGGACTCCCTGGCAAGCGTCCCGGGCCGGCCCCAGTCCTCTCCGCGTTTGATCACTGCGGTCTGGCCCCGGCCAGCACGAGATCCCTCACCAGGGCGGCCGCAGCTGCGTTGCACCGGCTGGCCAGCACTGTGGGTGCGATGTCGCCGAGTTGGCGCAAGAGATCAACGAGCTGCTTGGTGTTTCGAACGAAGTCGCCACCGGTGAGCACATTCTCCTCGTCGGTTCCCAGAGTGTCCTCGAGTTCGGCGCCGCTGCTCCAACGGAAAGCGGCCAATGCAAACCCAGCAGATGGTTCCCTCGTGAGCGGCAGTCGGAGGTCGGCTTCGGTTGCATTGAGTTCCTTGTGGAGTCCGCAGAGTTGCCGGAATCGTTCCTGCATGTCGGGGCTGGGCAGGCGTGGCGGAGGTGGCTCGTCGGCACCGCGGTGTTCATGGGTGATGCAACTGACCATCGCAGCCACTCCGGCCACGTCGAGTCCATCAAAGAGTCCGGCCTCCATCGCGAGGGAAACCAGCAGATCGGACTCATGGAATATTTTCTTGAGGCGCGAACCAGCAGGTGTGAGGCTCCAGCCAACAACCATTCCCTTGGCTTCGAGTACTGCGATCACTCCGTTGAAACGCTCCACGAGATCTCGATCTCCACGAGACATTCGTTTCTCGATGCGATCGATCCGCCGCTCAGATTTGTATATGTCGCGGCTGGTGGCCATGGCCTTGCGACGCCCTGGTTCGAGATGGAACGGATGGGCCTCCATCTTTCGCCTGGCTTCGGTGTGCTCCGCGTCGGCGAAGCTGTCAGTCGCTTGCTGACGCTTCCGCCCCTTTTTCAGCTTCTTCGTGTTGATCCGGCGCAACTGAGCGGCCGCTTCCTCCTGAAACGACTTGTCGTTGGGTTGATGAGGAACCGGCAGATCCAG
>JAUXGW010000290.1 GCA_030621865.1 Actinomycetes bacterium | reverse complement strand
CACCACACACCAGCCGAATAGCAGACTCGCGCCCCCGTTTCGGCACTCACTTGCTTCTTTCTTGGGATTCCGGGGCGATCAGGGCTGCCCGCTGATGTGATGTCGAACGGCCGACTCGAGACCCAGCCATTTTCGGACACTCGCGGTCCCAGGTGCCATAGGTTGCTGAGCAGGGAAAGCGATCAGACAAGGACGTAGGCGCATGGAGACCCACGATTGGGACGACCGGTTGTCGCAGCTGGAAACACGTGCCGGAGCCGCGCGGGCGATGGGCGGATCCGAGAAGCTCGCCAAGCGTGCGAGTGGTGGTGCGATGAACGCCCGTCAGCGTGTCGAGGCCCTGTTCGACCCGGGAACGTTCAACGAGATACAGCTCCTCGCCGGCGGGGTCGAGCAACCGGGGATGGGACCGACGCCGGCAGACGCGTTTGTGAGCGGCTGGGGCAGGATTGACGGCCGGCCGGTGCTTGCAGGAGTCGAGGACTTCACGGTTCAGGGCGGGTCGATCGGATTCGCGACACATGCGAAGCGACTCCGGATCGCGTCTCTCGCGATGCAGGAGCGCCTACCCCTCGTGTTGCTCCTGGAGGGGGCGGGAGAGCGAGTCTCCAACACGCTCCAGCGGTATCCGTACGCGCCGAACGACCTCCAGATGCTGGCAGACCTGTCCGGCTTCGTGCCGACCGTGACGGGAGTCATGGGACCCTCGGCGGGCCATGGAGCCTTGAGCGGCGTGTTGGCGGATTTCGTGGTGATGGTCGAGTCGGCATCCCTCTTCTCGGCCGGACCGCCGCTCGTCGCACAGGCGATCGGTGAGGAAGTCACGAAGGAAGAGCTTGGCGGGGCGCACATGCATGCGAGCGAGAGTGGCGTCGTGCACAACGTGGCCGCCGACGACGCCGAGGCAATCTCCCTGATTCGTCGCTACCTCGGATACTTCGGCTCGAACGCATGGGAGCGGCCACCGAACACCTCAGAGGGAGACGCCGGGCCGAGACGTCTCGAGGACATCCTGGACGTCGTTCCCCGCAAGGTGACCCGTGGCTACGACATGCGTGACGTGCTCGCCCTCCTCGTCGATGTCGACAGCCTCTTCGAGTATCAGCCGGACTTCGGCGGGTCGATGCTGACCGCGCTCGGCCGCCTCGGCGGCAGACCCGTCGCGATCGTGGCCAACCAGCCCCTGCTGATGGCCGGCGCCGTCACAGCCGACGCCGCCGACAAGGCGGCCCGATTCATCGAACTCGCCGGTGCCTTCCACCTTCCCGTCGTCTTCCTCACCGACAATCCGGGCATCATGTCGGGCACGGCAGCAGAGAGGGCGGGCACACTTCGCTCGGCTGCGCGGATGTATGCCGCCCAGTCCAGGCTGCGTTCTCCGAAGCTGCATGTGACCATGCGGAAGGCCTACGGCTTCGGCAGCTCGCTCATGGCGATGAACCCCTTCGACTCCCAGACCGTGACGCTGGCGTTTCCCGGCATCTCACTCGGAGGACTACCCGCTTCCGGAGGAGGCACGGCCGCCAAGGTTGCACCGGAGATGCAGGAGATGCTCGACGCCGCTGAGGTAGAAGCAGCATGGAAGGTCGCCGACAACGGCAGCTACGACGAGGTCATCGATCCCCGCGACCTCCGCAACCGCTTGCTGTCGGCTCTCGAACTCACCGCCGGCCGCCAGGCCGAACCGGCAGCGCCGGTGGCCAGGGTGGGAGTACTTCCGTGAAACTCCACCTGGATTCCTCCGACTGGATCCGGAGACCGGCGACGACAGCCCGGATCGGGGATTTTCCGAGACAACCACCGTCGTGATCCGCGATGCTGTCTTGGGGAAACCAGGAACAACCACGACCAGGAGCAGCATGGACTTTCGCATCTTCACCGAACCTCAGCAGGGCGCTTCCTATGAAGACCTGCTGACCGTCGCACTGAAGGCCGAGGAACTCGGCTTCTCCGCCTTTTTTCGCTCGGATCACTATCTGAAGATGGGCGACATGACCGGCCTGCCGGGTCCTTCCGACGCCTGGGTAACCCTCGCAGGACTGGCGCGCGAAACAACCTCGATCAGACTCGGCACCCTCGTGTCGTCAGCCACCTTCCGATTGCCTGGACCCATGGCCATCAAGGTTGCGACCGTGGATGCCATGTCGAACGGGCGGGTGGAACTCGGAATCGGAACCGGCTGGTACGACGAGGAGCACACGAGCTACGGAATCCCGTTTCCCGGATTTGGAGAACGATTCGATCGCCTGACCGAACAACTGGAAGTGATCACCGGTCTGTGGGGTGCTCCCGAGGGGGAAACGTTCACCCACCATGGCAAACACTACGAAGTCCTTGACTCACCGGCCCTGCCCAAGCCGGTACAGACTCCGCGACCACCAATCATCATTGGAGGGTTCGGCCCGAAACGAACACCGCAGCTGGCCGCCAGATTCGCCGATGAGTTCAATGTTCCGTTCGCCGACGCCGCCACCACAGCGGAACTTGGTCTGAATGTGGACAAGGCGTGTGAAGCCATCGGCCGCGATCCCGCCACGGTGATCCGTTCCGCTGCGCAGGTTCTCTGCATTGCCGAGGATCCCGAAACGCTCCAACGGCGTGCCGACGCGATCGGCCGCGAAGTGGACGAGCTGCGCACCCACGGACTCGCCGGTTCACCATCTGAGGTCACAGAGAAGGTTCAGGGCTTCGCCGACCGGGGAATCGAGCGCCTCTACCTTCAGGTTCTCGATCTCTCCGATCTGGAGCATCTGGTCGAAGCCGCCACCCTGATGGACGATTGACCTGTGAATGACTGTGGCGCTCAGAAGCGGGCGTGCCAGTCGTAACCTCGTTCGGCCCAGTAGTCGGCCGGCCGCGTATTGGTGAACTCGATCGTGCCCACTCGTTTCAACTGCTTGATTCCATACACAAGCGGGGTTGCCAATCGCAGGGGCGCACCGTGGCCGGCCGTCAACGGCTCACCATTGAGTCCCCATGC
>JAUXGW010000212.1 GCA_030621865.1 Actinomycetes bacterium | reverse complement strand
AGCGATAATAGGGCGTTGTCGTAATAGCCCGATCGTAACGCTCGGGAACTGGGTGGGCAAATATCGGGCCCGACAGTCTCCTGAGGGTCTATCGGAGACCGAGCGGGAAGAACTTGTTCGTCTTCGCCTAAGGGTGCCGAATACTCGTACGCCCTTTGTTCTCGGGCTTTCCCTGCCCCGCGGAACCGTCCGTAGCCCGGCTGCTTTGTGACGCTCCTACCCGCACTCGCCCGACTCATCCTGAGGCGCTGTCGTTGGTTGTTCGCCGGCGGTGACGCCCGCGATGCTGAGATCCTCGCTCTCCGCCATCAGGTCCTCGTCCTGCAACGCCGGATCAACCGCCCGCGATTCGACGCGACCGATCGGACGATCCTCGCTCTGCTCAGCTCGGTCATGGAGCAAGCCCGACGCGGTCGAGCGTTGATGATCGTGAAGCCGGCAACTGTGATCCGATGGCACCAACGCCTCGTCGCCCGCCACTGGACCCAACCACCGACCGCTCGACCGGGTCGTCCACCGATCGATCCCGAGCTCCGAGGCTTGATCGTTCGCTTGGCCCGGGAGAACTCCACATGGGGCTACCGGCGGATTCACGGCGAACTGCATCATCTCGGTCATATCGTCGCCGGGTCCAGCGTGTGGAAGGTCTTGCGTGGCGCAGGCGTCGACCCTCACCGCGACCGCACAGGACCCTCGTGGTCGGAGTTCATCCGCTCCCAGGCCAAGGCGGTCATCGCCACCGACTTCGCTTGTGTCGACACCGCGCTGCTGCGCCGGTTCCATGTTCTGTTCATCATCGAGGTGGCGACCCGTCGGGTGCATCTGGCGGGGATCACCACCAACCCGACCGGCTCCAACGCGAAATCAACCGGCTATGCGACCAACTCGAACGCTTCGCACTAGCCGAAGCCCCAGCCCCACACCGCAAGATCAACCGGGCCATCAACGCATCGGTGGATCGAGGCTTAGGTTGGTTTCGTCGCGTTTTCTAACAGCTGAAGGTCTTGCTCCAGCTGATTCCAGATCGTCCCATAATCCCGAAGGGGCTTGAGGTCCGGATCCTGCTTCATCCACTCAAGTGTCAGGGTGTGGCCCTCGTTGAGCATTCGCGCTTCGCGCAGATACCTGGCCGCGTTCTGGAAGCAGGCCGGCTCGGTGGTTCCAAATGGAGAGTGCGATTGGTCGTCCGACGGGTTTTGGCCCTGCGATTGGCCGCCCGACAGGTCCTGGCCGCACTGGGTTGCGTAGCATGCTGCGTTGTAGAAGACGATCGCGCTGCTTCGTCCTTCCTGTACCGCCTTGTATGCGTTCTTGTCCTGTTCCAAGTACACGTTGGCGGCTGCGCATGGGGCTTTTTCGATTGAGGCCAGCCGTCTGCGGACATGGGCGAGTGCTAGGGCGACGGCCTGTTCCATCGATTTCCGAGGACCCCGTGAGCGCGCGAGCGTTAGCCAATATTGGCGCTCGTCCTGTCTCCAAGCGCGTCTCCCCGGAGCCCGGAGCATCCTTGAGATCTCCACTAGTTCATCCTCGGCGATCTGGAGTAGACAGATTCTCAGGGGGTTGAGTGCCGCCTGGTTCGCCTCGTGTTGGCCGCCAGAGCAGGTCCAGAGCGCGTCGACATCGAGTAGACCGCATGCGCTCGCATGACCCGACCTATAACTCCCTGGGTCGGCCGCTGGCCATCGAGGATCCAGGACAGCTGGCAGCACGGTTCGGGCGACACCATCGTTGTCGAGCAGGAGCTCGCTGAGGAGGGTCGATACGGTGCTCAGAGTCACCGCATAGCGGTATCGTGCTGTGAGGAACGAGGGGTAGTCCCTAACCGTTGGCAGGAGGAACTGGATCGCTTCTGCGTAGTCGCGTGCATGCCCTCGCATGGACAGTTCGTTGGCCAGTCGCACCCTCGTCACGCCGGTGCTCGGGCTCAGCGAGACGGACCGCTTCAGGAGGTCGATCCGCTCGTTGAGGTCCATGTCTTTGACCGGGTCGTGGTCGGCCAGTACGACCTTCTGGTAGCAGTCCAGTGCGTTGCCGTCACCAGGCTCCCAGCGTTTCCACGGTGGGGTCGTCCAGCCATCTCCGAGCAGCTGGACCGCTGAGTAGTGAGAGGCTTGGCGTGCCACGTCGTCGACCGACTTGCCATAGAACGGGCGGGAGAAGAGGAGGGCACCACTGCGTGCTACCAGCGCCGTCAACAGCAGACCGTATGTGTTGGGTTTCTCGGTGCCATCGCTCGGGGGTGCCAAGTGCACGACGAGTTCGACGCCCCGCTTGGGAAACACGGTGCTGTGGAGCACGCGGAGCACGGCCCCGACGATTCCGCGGTCGGGTCCGGACGAATCTGACTGTTCGGCGACGTTTCGCACGGCTTCACCGCCGGGGACCGGGGACGGCTCCGCCAGCTGGGCCGCACCTAGATAGGTGCGCATCAGCTCCACCACCGTGGCATTGGAGGCGCTGATTTCGAAATGGGACCCGTCATCGGTTCCGCCAGTCGAGTCTCCGTCGGCAGCTTTGTCGGTTGGGCGTCGAGCGCGAACCTCCACAGGTCCTGGTTGCCGTCCGTCGTTGATGATCTCGAGCTGTCGGTAGCCGAACACGATGGCACCGAGTATCACCAGCCAGGCCCAGCCGCCGACACGTACTGGGGTGTCGTCGTTGATGACGGTGGCAAGCGCGTCGCCGATGACCACATCCGAACCGTCGCGCATCAACCCATGCACCGGGACGGGATCATTGATGGAACTGAGCTGGTCGCTTACCTCCTTCAGTCGGTCCTGGAGAACCCCGCTGTCCTCGGCGATTTCGTTCTCCTGGGTCAGTGCTTGGAGTTGACCTTGGAATGCGCGAAGGACGTTCCGCTTGGCCGTTCTCGGTAGGCAGGTCGGTCCGGATGTGTCGCACCCCGCGACACAGCGGCCCGACACAGAACGCACCAGCCCGAAACTTGCCGACGCAATCGGATCGGCGCTGGTCGCATGGCACTCTTCAATGCCACCCTCGACAATCGACAGTTCGGGAAGCTCGGCAGCTGCCGTCTTCTCCTGGGCGACGACGTCCCCCGATCCTGAGTCGTGGATGTTGACGATCTCTGCTTCCCGGGCGGTTGCAGCTGCTGACTGGAAGTCATCGAGCAATCCGATCAGTGCAGCTGTCGAGGCTCTGACGAGCGCCGCAGCCTCGACTGCTTCCCCTACCTCGGTGCGGGTTCGCAGGGACACCGATACGACAGCATCGGCCGCCGCCGTACCCAGCACGTCGGCCCGCTGCACGTCAGTGTTCGCCGGAAGCAGTTCGTTCAAACTCTCGACGTTGCCCCTCAGGTATACGAGGTCTTGCTCCACATGGCTCAGCTCCTCCAGGGAGCCCTTGCAGGTCGGCGGCACAGTCGGCACCGCATCGGGTGGAGCTGACTGGAGCTTGTGACCCTCCTGCTCGTCATCGGATAGTTGGAGCACATCGAAGACTTCAACGAGCGCGACCTCGAGATGGTGGCCAGTTTGGACTAGCAGCAGACTTGAGTGATCGCAGTAGGCGCGAAGATCTGCAGCCTCAAAGCGCCTTTCATGCTCCGCGTCACCGATTCCTGTGACTTGATCCATCGAGTCGATATGGGCTGTGAGCCCAGTTTCCAGTTGATCGATCGACTCTAGGACTCTGCTTCGAAGCTCAGCTGCCTCGGTTCGTTCTCCGACGAGGACATTCAGTTCGACGGCCAGCTGGCCCTGCAGTGCTCGGTATTCTGCCGCCTCGATCCGGTCCCGCGATTGGTCGCCGACGGAACTCAACAAGAAGAGGATGAACACCAGGGTGGCTGCAGTCACGATTCTGAGGGTTCCCAGCGAGAATCCGATGGCTACACCCCAGAGCACCCCGCAGATGAGAAGTACCCATCCCAGTCGATGCAGCTGGTGGGACTCGGCCCAGCTCCCCAATGTCAACCAGGACAGAAGCAAGAGGGCGCCCCCCGCCACAATGACGAGGAACGGCCCCGAAAACCGTTGAGCTACGACACCCGCGCCGTCCGGCGAATTGAATCGCATGATCACTCAGGGTATCGACCACATCACAGGAACCGGCGGGCTGATGCCCGGATGAATTCTCGAAGCCTCTTTGTGTCAAGGAGTTGTTTCGGGGTGTTGTCGGGCGCGTCGGGTTGGGCCCCTGGCGGGGTTG
>JAUXGW010000327.1 GCA_030621865.1 Actinomycetes bacterium | reverse complement strand
CTGGGCCCTGTGCCACATCGGACGGCCGGGCGCGATGCCGGTGGAACCATGACGACCTGGTTCACCGCCGACCTTCACCTCGGCCACCACAACATCATCAAGTACTGCAACCGCCCGTTGGACGATGTCCAAGCCATGAATGAAGCCCTCATCAACAACTGGAACGAGGTCGTGGCGCAGGACGACACCGTCTGGGTCATCGGCGACTTTGCCCTGGGCCAGATCGCCGAGACACTGCCGATCGCGGCGAAGCTCCACGGCCACAAGATCCTCGTCGCCGGCAACCACGACCGCTGCTGGGACGGCAATGGCCGACGGGCCGAAGGCTGGACCAAGCGCTACCTCGATGCCGGCTTCGACAAGATCATCCAGGGCCAGACAACGGTCAACGTCGACGGCACCAAGCTGCTCGTATGCCACTTCCCCTACCGGGGAGACAGCCATGGCCGCGACCGATTTGCCGGCCATCGACCTGCCGACAAGGGCGCATGGCTCCTGCACGGACACATCCACGAGCGATGGGCGCAGCAGGGCCGAATGATCAACGTCGGTGTCGACCTCACCGATTTCCGGCCGATCAGCTCAAGTGAGATCGCCGAATTGATCCAGGCGGGTCCAACTCCCGATTGAATCTTCACACGGGATCCGTGCAGCACGGGATCCGTGTAGAATCGAGACCATGAACGTCACTCTCCAGATCAACGACGATGTGCTGGCTCGTGCCAGGGTTCGGGCCCTGCAACAGGGAACGTCTGTCAACGCGCTTGTTCGCTCTTACCTGGCCTCCTACGCCGGGCCGGATGACAGCGAGCGCGAGGCGCGCCGTCGCCTGACCGAACGGGCTGAACTCCTCGCCGCAGATCGCCACTACGGGCAACGGGCCTGGACCCGTGAGGACCTACACCAGCGCGGCCCGGGATGATCCGGGCATTTCTGGACACGAATGTAGTGGTGTATGCGTACGACCGATCCGAGCCGGAGAAACGCCGACGAGCGATTGAGATCCTCGGAGTCGGTGGGCCGCAACTCGCTGTCAGCACCCAGGTAATGGCGGAGTTCTTTGTCGTTGTGACCCGGAAGCTCTCCCCACCACTGGACTTGGACAGCGCAGCAGCCGTCGTCGCTGACCTCAAGGAATTCGAGGTGATCACGACCGACGCACAACTCGTGGAGCGTTCGATCTCCACCTCCCGTGAGCACCAACTGTCACTGTGGGATGCACTCATCGTGGAAGCCGCCGTGCTCGGCGGATGCGACGTGCTCTACACCGAAGACCTCTCCGAGGGAGCGACCATCCGGGGCGTCGAGGTCGTGAACCCGTTCCGCAGCTGATCGACACGCAGCTCGGGCGGCGGGCAGGCCGAGCCACTTGTCGCGCCGTGCGGAAAGAGTTCCCTGACTTCGCTGGAACCGCGGTGTCTGGCTCCGTCACACGCCGGGTAGATTGGTGCTGGCCGTCAACACCGGAGCACCGTCATGATCTACGAAGAAACCATCGTTCTGTCGAAACCGTTCGATGAGGCACTCGCCCAGGTCAAAGAGGCCTTCGCCGCCCAGGGCTTCGGAACCTTGACCGAGATCGACGTGCAGGCAACCCTCAAAGCCAAGATCGACAAGGACATGGGCCGTTACGTCATCCTCGGCACCTGCAACCCGAATCTCGCCGGCCAGGCGATCGACGCGGAACCCCAGATCGGAGTTCTGCTTCCCTGCAATTGTGTCGTGCGCGAAACCGACGCCGGCGTCGTCGTCGAGGCGATGGATCCCGGTGTGATGTCGACACTGACTGGCAACGACAAGGTGATCCCCATCGCCGACGAAGCCCGCCGACTCGTCAACAACGCCCTCAACCAACTGATCTAGACCGGCCAACTGATCCAGGCCAACCAACCGACTCAGGCCGACAGGAGAGAATCATGGCGAGTGCCAAAATCAAATGCCCCGACTGCGGGACCCTCAACCGTCTCCCTGTCGCCACGACCGGCAAACCCCGTTGCGGCAAGTGCCACAAGGATCTGCCGTGGCTGGCCGAGGTCTCCGGCGACGAGTTCGACGAAGTGATTGCGACGTCGTCGATACCGGCGCTGGTCGATCTCTGGGCTCCCTGGTGTGGCCCGTGTCATGCCGTGGCCCCCGCCCTCGAACAACTCTCCGCCGACATGGCCGGCACCTTGCGGGTCGTGAAGGTCAACGTCGACGAGTCACCAGCGATTTCGGCCCGGCTCGGCGTGCAGGGAATTCCGACCATGGTCCTGTTCCAGGGTGGCGAGGAGATCGCACGCCAGGTTGGGGCCCTGCCCGGCGATCAGATCCGGCGCTGGGTCGACACCTCTCTCAGCTCTGCCCCGTAGCCATAGCCGGGTCGGACCTCGGCCCGCTCAGGACGGGCGCGGGACAGGGACAATCCGCTCGGAGGGGTTC
>JAUXGW010000102.1 GCA_030621865.1 Actinomycetes bacterium | reverse complement strand
GATCGGTCTCGCCGAGATCCTCCGCCCTGCGAACCTCGATCGCAGCTGCCCCCAGCGATTCGAGAACCCGGCCATGCGCGGCGAAAGCACCCTGAAGCGCCAGAACCCCGACTTTCATCGCAGCCTCGCGAAAACCCGGCGAGTCCCCCGAGTCGACGGGTATGGCAGCAACGTGCCGGACACTGAGGTGCCTGAGACGACGATGCCTGAGACGACGATGCCTGAGACGACGATGTCAGTAACTGTGGTGTCCAGATCTGCAGTACTCAACAGCGCGTCCCGCCGGAGCACTCCGGGTTCACCAGCCTCGATCGGCATAAGTCACTTTGGCCTCATCCATTCCGATGCCGGTCATCGGTGTGCCGAGACCCCTGCTCACCTTGGCCAGAATCTGCGGATCCTCGAAATGAGTGGTGGCCTCCACGATCGCCTTTGCCCGCGGCGCGGGGTCATCGGACTTGAAGATGCCGGAACCCACGAACACCGACTCAGCACCAAGCTGCATGGCCAGGGCGGCATCAGCCGGCGTGGCGAGTCCACCGGCGCAGAACAGTGGTACCGGCAACCGACCCGTCTCGGCAACTTCCTGCACAAGCGGCAATGGGGCCTGAAGCCGCTTCGCCCATTCGAACAATTCAGCGGAATCGGATTGACCGACACGTCGAACGTCGCCAGTGATCGAACGAAGGTGTCGAACCGCTTCGATCACATTGCCCGTGCCCGCTTCGCCCTTGGAACGAATCATGCAGGCACCCTCCGAAATGCGCCTGAGTGCCTCACCGAGGTTCGTGGCTCCGCAGACGAAGGGGACCGTGAAGGCCCACTTGTCGATGTGATGGGCCTCATCAGCAGGACTCAGAACCTCGGACTCGTCCACGTAGTCCACACCCAGGGCTTCAAGGATCTGGGCTTCCACGAAATGGCCGATCCGGGCCTTGGCCATCACCGGAATGGTGACTGCCTCCTGGATCCCGTCGATCATGATCGGGTCGCTCATTCGGGCAACTCCGCCATCGACGCGAATGTCGGCCGGCACCCGTTCGAGGGCCATCACCGCCACAGCACCTGCGTCCTCGGCGATCCTGGCCTGATCGGCTGTGACCACATCCATGATCACACCGCCCTTGAGCATCTCTGCCAAACCACGTTTGACGAGTTGGGTACCAGTTGAGCGTGAGGCTTCGGACATGACCGCCATTGTAAATGAACTGTGACGGCGACCTGAATCCCTTTCCAGTCCGGCGCTGTCCCTGTGCAACCCGCGGCTGTCCCTTTGCAACCCGCGGCTGTCCTGCCGCAGCCCGGGGCCGTCCTGCCGCGCAACGCTGGAGCGCTGCAGGTTCAGGTCTGTTCCGGCGCGGGAAGCGACGAAACCTGCTCGGCGGACGCAATGGTGGGCGGTTCGACCGCCAGCACGATCCAGGTCGTACCCGGCTCGAGGGTCATGGGGCCTCCGAGCGGGTCCCGGAGATCCCACGGATCGGTGCGGGTGGGCCGATTCCAGGTACCGGCCTCGGCGCGCCCGTCGCTGAACACCCAGGCGTCACCAGATCCCACCGTGATCGCCTGCGGGGAGGTCACATCCGCTGATGACTGGACGTACTCGGTGTCCAGGACGATCACGTTCGTCGGCGCGATCTGATCACCATCCAGATCGAGTTCAGGCGCATCGTGTGCCCAACGGGACCAGGCGCGGCGCTGGTCGTCCCAGGCAAAGGTTGCTCCCGAACCCACCCGCGCAGTGAAGCCGGCAACCGGCAGTCCCGGGGAGTGCACACCCGGCTCGCGGTACTGAAACAGTGCGGTGGGCAGAACCACAGGAGGTTGAGCCAGACTCCACAGGCCATCCGCCCTGGCAAGAAGGTTGTGGGGACGTTGTTTGCGGGGAGTCCGGAAATATTCGTCGGGGGCAACGTCGAAGGACACAAGCTGGAACCAGTCCGCCTGATCGAGCACCGCTTTCGTACCTTCGTTGTAGCCGGAGACCGCAAAGAGGGGTCTGCCGAATGCGGCCAGCAAGTCGGCATCAGATGCCCGGGCTGACCGGATGGGACCGATGTCCTCGACATCCTCGGAGTGGAAGATCGCCATGTACCGGCTGATGCCCTCCACCTGGATCTCGATGACCAGATCCGCCAGCTCCAATCCGATATATGGGTTGGCCTCGGAGGCAGCATCAACCTTGGCGATCAAGGCCGGCCGATCGAGGAGATGACCCTGATCAGTGGGCACGGAAAGGCCCGTCAGCGGAGCAATGGGACCTTCGTTCTCGGGGACCGAGGTGGAAGTGGAGGTCCGGTTCGTGCCCGTGTCGGAAGTGCTGCGCCATGGACCCCACCAGGCGATCAGACCAATGAGAACCAACACCACGCCGACGATGGCAGCGACTCGACCCCCGCGATTCGACCCACCATCGCCGGATTCTACTCCCGGCACACCGTGTCCGTCTCCGTCACCATTCTGGCCGCCGCCGCTGTCGGAGACAGACGGTTCGCCGGGATCGCTCACAATTCGCGCAGCAGCGCCATCCTGTAGGAGACCGGCTGGATCGCGGTGCCCAGCACTGGATCCTGGTCATTCGCTGACTCAACGGCGGGAGCCAGCCAGAGCGGAGCGGTTGTCGGCTGCGCACCCTTCACGATCGTTCCGCTTTCGCCCATCCTTGCCAGCGTGGAAATCAGTGCCGGTGGGTATCGCGTGATGGAAAGAGCCTCGAGGTCGGCCCGGGCCGAACGTTGTTCTCCAAGCATTGACGCCATCTGCGCTGCACCCGCACCGGTGATGGATTTCAGCGGCCCCGGGACCGCGGCGCAGATCGTCAGGTATTCGGCCGAACCATCGCGCAAACGGCACATGAGTTCCGCTGAAACCGACTCCAGTTCAGCCGGACCTGACTCCTTGATCAGAGCCGAAGTCACCACCAGTACCGATCGGTCACCAGAGGACGTGGCGAGGGCGTTCGCAGCGTCGGATGAGATGAGGCGCACATCCGGGGGTGACACTCCTGTCATCACGCCGACACCTTCCACGGCGTTCACCAGCTCTTGAACAGTCGGGCCGCCCTCCAGAAAGGCGGAGCTGCTGGAATTGACCATCCGGTCCACGGATCCGGCAAACAGGCTTCGGGTCCACAAGTACCAGGCACCGGCCGCAACCACGAATACAGCAATTCCCACTACGAATCCGGTCAGGAGCAGGGCGGCGAGACCCAGGAACGCGGCCCCGACCAGGCCAACCAGAAGCATGCGGGAGCGAACGGCGGCGGTGGCTCCTGCGAAGTGACCCAGAGTGGACATCTCCAAGAAGTTACTCGCCAGCATCTGGGTCTCAGGAATCCCCCGACGCAATGGCCCTTTCATAAAGCTCCAGGTATCTGACACAAAGAGTGTCGAGATCAAACTGCCTGGCTCGTTCGAGGCCGGCAACAACCAGTTCTTCGCGACGAATGGGGTTGGAGAGCACTGCATTGAGCGCAGCTGCCAGCGACGTCGGGTCATCCGGCGTCGCCAACTCGACACACGGCCGCTCCGGCACCTCACCGTGGGGAGACGGCCCCGTGGCGACCTTTTCATAACCGGGGATTGCGCTGGCCACCACTGCGGTACCCGCTGCCATCGCCTCCAGAAGAATGATGCCGAAGGATTCCCCGCCCAGGGACGGGGCACAGAAAACCGTGGCCCGAGCCATCAGCCTGTCCCTTTCGTCATCGCTGACGCGGCCGAGCCACTCGATCCGGGAACTCGGATAACGACGTTTCAGTTCTTCGGTGGATTCACCTTCGCCTGCCACCAGGATGCGGGTCCCGGTACGAAGATCGGGTTCCGCGCGCAACAGGATCTCCAATCCCTTGCGGGGCTCGTGGCGGCCCAGAAAGAACACTGTCTGCTCAGGTGTCGCGGCCTGATCAGGTGTCGCGCTCTGATCAGGGTTCACGGCTTCGCCTGCGGTGTGTTCCCTATCCCCCACCTCCACACCCGATGCGTCCACGCCATTGAACAGCACGGTCCAGTCGCCTCCGATGTGAGGTTCCACCAATGCGAGCGCATCTTCGGACACAGCTACCCGCTCATCAAATCGGGTCGCGATCCAGCGCCCGACAGGTGCCAGCGCGGTGTATGCGGGCTGATGACCGGCGGCGTGGAACGTTGCCACCAGCGGAGCGGGTTTGACCAATGCCGCAGTGAGTGTCGGTCCGGGAACGAAAGGCTCGTGAAGGTGGATCACATCGAATGATTCGTCCCACAGGGCGCGCACGGTTCGAAACTGGGCAGATGGATCGGGAGCAATGGGAGCCATCGAGCCGTTGGAGGGATTCAGGACACTGCTGCCCACCGGCGTGACGAATGTGGCCGGAGGCGGCCCATCACAGGGTGCCAGAACCCGCGCAGTGTGACCGCGCCGAGCCAGAGCCCGGGCCAGGCCCATCACCTGATTCTGGACGCCACCGGGAACGGACAGGCTGTAGGGGCAGATAAGTCCCACGCGCATTGTCCGCAGCGTATGGCATCACCGCCGCTCAGGCAGGCTCCAGCCCCAATGCTTCGTAATCGCTCGGCCAGTTGGGCTGGAGGAGGTGCCACTGATATGGATCCCGCCGGATGAGAATTTCCAGCTCGCGGGCCAGATCCTGGGTGATCCGGGTGACGTCATCGCGCAACCGTCCTCGCCGCGTGGTGTCGAGCGGTTCGCGAATGACCGCGCGGACCCCGCGACCCTCGATGTAGATCGCCATGGGAATCAACGGTGCTCCCGTGCGCAGTGCCATCAAGGCCGGTCCGCCAGGGAGTCTGGTCACCTCACCGAAGAATTCGACCTCTACACCGGTTCCCGAAAGGTCGCGGTCGCAAACCAGACAGGTGAGCTCGCCGTGTTTCAGTGCCACAGCGACCTTGTTTCCGGCGGATCGATCGAGCGGAATCACGTTGACACCCATGCTCTCGCGGAAGTCACGAAACCACTCGGACAGGCCGGGGGAATCCAGATCTTCGACCACGGCCGCGACCTTGTGATCACGGGCCGTCAGCCAGCGGGTAGCCCATTCCCAGCTACCAAGATGAGGTAGGCCGATGATCGGAGCGGTATCGCCCTCCAGGGCATCGGAGATGTTCTCGTATCCTTCGACCTTGAATTCGCGGCTGACCGCCTCGTCACTCATGTCCGGAAGCCGGAAGACGTCCAGCCAGTACCGGGCGTACGAGTCGAACACCTTCTGGATGTCCCGCTCGCGGAGCAATCTGTTCGGCTGATCGCCACGAACACGGTTCAGATGTCGAGCGACGATGCGGCGCGATTCCGGCGATGTTCGGGCGGCCGCGAAAGCCAGGCCGCGAGCCATGCTTCGGGCCACCGGTTGGGGAGCAAGATGGACCACGGACGACGCGGCCTCCAGGCCGGACAAGGTGAGATCCATCGTGGTTCAGTCAGTTCGCAGGCTTGGAACGAGAGTTGCGCGAAGCTCCCTCGGCCCTGCGACGGGCACGCCACTGGGAGCGACGCTCAGCAGAGGAACTGCCTGTGCGTGCCGTGCGACGCCTCTTCGGCTGACGCCGAAGTTCGGGTGCTTCGTCGGTTGCCTGCTTCCAGACCACAACAAAACGTTGACCAGCCGTGATCAGGTTCAGCACCACGATCAACCCGAGTATCCAGACCAGAACGGAGCCGCCGAACAGCAGACCGATCCCCAGCAGTATGAGTCTTTCGGCACGCTCGACCATTCCCACATGTGCGTTGTAACCGAGTGCATCTGCCTTGGCGCGAATGTAGGAAACCACTGACGCGGTCAGGTAGGCGACCATCGGAAGAATCACCATCCAGGCAGGTTCTCCGGTGTCGGCGAAGTAGTAGGCAACTCCGGTGAACAGAATGCCGTCGGTGAATCGGTCGGACACCGAGTCGAAGAATGCGCCTCGGCGACTGGAACGGCCTGTGGCTTTTGCGACGGCACCATCGAGGAGGTCGGGCACGGCCGCCAGAACCATGAGCAACAGCCCGAGGTTCAGCGCTCCCGTTCCGATGGCCACGGCCGCGCCCACCGACATGATCACGCCCGAAGCCGTGATCATGTCTGCGGTGATTCCTACCTTCGCAACGCCACGCCCGATGGGCATCATGGCGGCATCCACCTGGCTTCGCCAGCGATCGTCAAACAACTGAGGGACTCCTCGATCTTTCGCTGCGACGCGAACGCCACCATCGGTGATGGCTGGTTCTTCGCGTGCTTGCTGTAGTTAGCACTCTAGAGGTTTTGCCCCGGAAATGGAAGCTTTGTGGGCGAATTCACTCAGAGGTCCTGTTCACTCAGATGGTGTTGTCGGATCCCGGAGCGGCGACTTCCGCTTCGATCTCGCCTTCAAGGCCGCCTTCAGTCTCGCCTTCGATCTCGCCCCAGTCCTCCGGATTGTCCTCGACGAACCATTCAATGATGTCACCCGACACGCCGTCGAGAAGCACGATTCCCCTGCGGTTCGGTGGATTCTCCGACGAGTAGAGGAGGATTCGCCAGCTGGGTCTCGACAACCAGCCGCGCCAGACCATTTGCGCGGAAGCATGACCCACGGCGAATCCCACCTGTTTGGAGGCCGCCACCAAGGCGTCAGTTTCGTCGACGTTCAGGGTCCAGCCGGCAACCATGCCGTAGACGCCGAAAGCCGTGAGTCCCATACCGGCGGCCAGAATGCCATCGTTGACCAGAGCCGACGTATCGGAGGACACGATCCAGAACCCGATGCACACCAGACCCATGACGATGTAGATGGCCGCGGGAACGCGGCGCCGATTGTTGTTCGGAAAGGTGTGGGGGCCGACGAATTCAGAGAGGTTCAGGTCCTCCGGGAGCTCATCAACGTACTCACCGTCTGCCGGATTGTCGCTCACGGCCCTGAGGCTACCGCACCCGATATCGGAGCCTCCAAGCGGCTAATCCCGGGGCCAGGCACTCCGGATCGTGTTCCAGGCCTCGTCGAGACTCACGGGCAGCACACGCGTTTCGCCGGCCACTGTCATGAAGTTCGCATCACCCTGCCAACGCGGAACAACGTGTACGTGCAGATGATCCACCTGGGATCCTCCGGCCACGATTCCAAGGTTGATTCCCACGTTCACTCCATCGCAGTGCATACCTGCCTTGAGCGCCACCACAGTTCCACGAACCAGGCGCCAGAGCTGATCCTGTTCCGCAGCGGTCAGATCCTCGAGGTCGGCCACAGCCCGATTCGGCAGGACCATCGAATGACCGGTCGTGTATGGGAATCGGTTGAGCATCACAAAACACTCCGAATCCCGCCGCACGACATAGGTCTCGGCATCCGGCAGCCCGGAGTTCAGAATGCGCTCGAACAAGGTCTGACCCGAATCCGCGATGTCACCGAAATCTGTGTCCTCGTCGCGCGAGCGCTCAATACCCTGCACATAGTCGGAGCGCCAAGTGGCCCACAAGTGATTGAGCGGCATGGATCAGACCTTCCGCTTGGCGGCCACTTCGCCGCTCAACCGGTCCACAAATCCGGAAACCGGTACATTGCGCTCCACTTCCCCGCCGCGAGGGTTCACACCAACGGTGCCGTGAGCCACATCGTCATCACCAACCACGAGCACGTGCGGCAGTTTCTGACCCTTGGCACGCCTGATTCGTTTGCCCAGCGTGTCGTCCGCTTCGGACACGTCCACCCGGAACCCGTGACCCCGCAACTCCGCCGCCACCTCATGTGCGTAGTCACTGTGTGCCTGTGCCACCGGCAAGATCTCGACCTGGGTCGGAGCCAACCATGCCGGGAATGCGCCCGCGTAGTGCTCAACGAGCACTCCGAAGAACCGTTCGATCGAACCGAACAGGGCGCGGTGAATCATTATCGGACGATGCCGGTCGCCGTCGGGTCCGACGTATTCGAGACCGAACCGCTGAGGCAGCTGGAAGTCCACCTGGATCGTGGACATCTGCCAGGTACGGCCAATGGCATCCTTCGTCTGCACGGAGATCTTCGGTCCGTAGAAGGCTCCACCGCCTTCATCCATGACCAGATCCAGGTCCATCGACTCCGCAGCGGAGCGCAGCGTGTTCGTTGCTTCGTCCCACTCCTCGTCACTGCCAACGGCCTTCTCCTCGGGTTTGGTCGACAGTTCCAGGTAGAAGTCGTCGAGTCCATAGTCACGCAAGAGATCCAGAACGAAGGCGAGGATCGATGTGAGCTCATCTCGCATCTGGTCCTTCGTGGTGAAGATGTGAGCGTCATCCTGGGTCATTCCACGGACGCGGGTTAGCCCGTGGACCACCCCTGACTTCTCGTAGCGGTAAACCGAACCGAACTCGAACATTCGTAGAGGCAGTTCACGATAGGAACGCAGATGACTGCGATATATCAGGATGTGGAACGGACAGTTCATGGGCTTCAGGTAGTAGCTGGCACCGTCGCCACTGCCGTCCTGATCAAGCTCCATGGGCGGGAACATCCCGTCGGCAAACCACTCCAGGTGACCCGATGTCTCGAACAGGCCCGA
>JAUXGW010000151.1 GCA_030621865.1 Actinomycetes bacterium | reverse complement strand
TGTGAATCCCACTGGAAAGGCAGTGCGAAACTTGGTGGCTGAACTCGCGCCCGACCTTCTCCCCGCACAGACGGACGCGGATGCTGCCGGACCGGGCCGCTGGAAGCGATTGTTCGGGTTCTCCGGCTGAATCGCCCGCTCACCACCAATGTGGCCGTGATCCCGGGTCCAGTTTGTCCATGATCCCGAGTCCAAGCTGTCCATGACCTGGGTGCTTTCGCCATCCACCCAAGTGCTTTCGCCATCCACCCAAGTGCTTTCGTCACGCGATCGGGCACCTTGTGTCTCGGATTCATCTCCCGGTGTGGTCACTGGCTCCGAAACGCGGTCTCCACCTGATGTGCCATCTCGGTGAAAGTGGATCCGCCGTCGGCTTCCACCACGAGTCGGTCGAGCGACCCGGTGAACGCCACGCCCGGATCGTATCCATCGCATACGGGCAGCGGTCGACCGACTCCGGCGAGGAGTGACGCCGAGGAATTCGGTGTCCACAACCCCGGCCATTCGTGAGGAAGGTGTGCGTCGCCGATGACGGCGTCGTCGGCCACACAGACCAGATCCATGCCGTCGCCGGCAGGGTGTCCGATGATCTGCATCAGGGAAGCTCCCACAGGGAGGTCCACCGACAACCTGGTGATGTATTCACTCACGAAACTGCAGGCGAAAGTCAGTGTGCCCTCGCCCGCATACCAGACCCATCCGCCGTTGAAGTCACCCTGCTCGGCGAGCACTCCGACCGTGTCGGGCTCCAGCGGTGCGCCGAGCTGCGCGGTGATCGTGAATCCATTGGACAGCACAGGTGCGTTGTCCTCGAAGACCCGTTCGCCCGGGCGCAGTTCAACGCGGGTGGCTCCGGTCGGCCACGGGACAAACATGTGTGCGATGCGGTCCAGCACACTGTCGCTGAGCGGCAGCACACCGTTGCGGTCGGCTTCTGAGTACCAGCGGGCCACGAGGCGGTCCCGGATCTCCGGATGCTGTTCGGAGAGGTCGTGATTCTCAGCCGTGTCGGTGCGGGTGTCGAACAGGTGCCAGTGGTCCTGTTCGAAATCGTCGCTGCCCACGATGAGGTCGCGTTCGGCGTGGGTGAGTTGGTTGACGTGGTTGGTGGTGACCTTCCAGCCGTCTTCGTACATGGCCCGGCTGCCCCAGCACTCGTAGTACTGGCTGGTCCGCACCTCCGCCGCCCCCTTGTCGGCCAACATCGGGCGCAGCGTTACTCCGTCGAGGCTCATTTGGTCGGTGCCGCCGAGCACTTTCGGTGGTTCCAGGTCCACGAGGTCAAGGATCGTGGGCAGCACGTCGATGGCGTGGCAGTACTGCTCACGGATCTCGCCGGTCTCGGAGAGCCCCGCGGGCCACGAGATGATGCATGGATCGCGGACACCTCCTTCAAAGGTGTACCGCTTGAAGCGGCGCATGGGTGTGTTGCCGGCCTCTGCCCATCCCCAGGGATAGTGGTTGTAGGTGCGCGGGCCGCCGAGTTCATCCATGAGGCGCAGGTTCAGGTCGACGTCCTCGTCGCGGCCCTGTGCGAAGCGGAACTCGCTGACCGAGCCGTGTGGTCCTGCTTCGCCGGATGCTCCGTTGTCCGACACGAGCACGACGATGGTGTTATCGCGATCGCCGAGTTCGTCCAGGGCCGCGAGTACCCGTCCGATCTGGGCATCCGTGTGGGTCAGAAAACCGGCGTAGATCTCCATCATTCGGGCGTAGAGGTGGCGGTGATCCCCGTCGAGGTCGTCCCAGACGGGAACGTGCTCCGAATCCGTCGGGAGATCGGTGTCGGGCGGTACGATTCCAAGGCGGATCTGTCGCTCGAGGGTTTCCTGTCGCCACGCATCCCAACCGGTGTCGAATTGCCCCTTGTACGGGTCGCTCCATTCCTGGGTCACATGGTGCGGAGCGTGGGTTGCGCCGAGCGCCAGCCACATGAAGAAAGGGCGATTTGGCTGGTTGTGGCGCAGCTCGCGCAATCGGGTTATCGCTTCGTCGGCCAGATCCTCGCTGAGGTGGTAACCCTCGTCGGGCGTGCGGGGAGGATCGACGTAACCGTTGTCCCGGATCAGTTCGGGCGCCCAGTGGTTGGCGTCGCCGCCGAGGAAGCCGTAGTAGTGCTCGAAACCCTTGCCGAGAGGCCAGTTCTCGAAGGGACCCGAGGGCGACCGCTGGTCCCGCGGCGTCAGATGCCACTTGCCCACAGCGAAGGTGGCGTAGCCGTCGTCGGCGAGAATCTGGGCGAGGGTTCCGGCCTCGTCCGGGATGCGGGCGGTGTACCCGGGGAAGTTCATCGGCATGTCTGGCAGCATGCCGACGCCAACCCGATGGTGATTGCGGCCAGTCAGCAGACATGCTCGGGTGGGCGAGCACACGGCGGTGGTGTGGAAGTTGGTGAGCCGGATCCCGTGCGCGGCCAGGTCGTCGATGGCCGGGGTTGCGATGTCGGATCCGTAGCAGCCCAGTTGGGCGAACCCGGTGTCGTCCAGCACGATCATCACCACGTTGGGTGCGTCGGACCGGAACGGTGGGGAGGGAGGCGTGGAAGTGGATTCGGCGGTGGTCAGCGCGATGGTCGGGGTTTCACCGGGGGACTCGGACGGGGCTGTCATTGCATCAGACTTGCACGATTCGCAGGTGGCCGAGGCCCGAGACTCATTCGCGCCAAGGGCAGGACTCCCCGGCTCCGGGGAGCGGTTGCGCCGTCCGTCAGTTCTCGTCCACCAATCTTTCATCGGCGGGATCGGCGGCGATGGTTTCGTGTCGCGGTCCGAGAGCGAAGGTGTAGATCGCAGTGAGGATGGCGGCACCCGCGGCGAGAAACAGCGCTGGTCCCATTCCATCGACGAAGGCCTGGCGGGCGGCGTCGAACAGAGTGATGCCCTGCGCGCCCAGCTGACTGGTGACGGCGACTGCGCCGCCGATGCCGTCGTTGATCGGTTCGGCGAGTTCGGGCGGCAACAATGCGGTGGCTTCCTCGATGCTGGACCGGTACGTGGCGTTGAGAACGGACCCGCTGAGCGCGATGCCAATGGCTCCACCCAGTTCTCGAACCGTGTCGTTGAGGGCCGAGGCAACCCCCTGTTTCTCTTCGGGTAGAGAGGACGTGATGGCTGCGGTCGAGGGACTCATGATCATGCCGACACCGGCGCCGAGAGCGAGGATGCCCGGGAGGACAGTCAGGTAGCCACCGTCGGGATCGGACATGATGGCGAGAAGAACCACGCCGGCAGCCATCATCAGCATCCCGACCACGAGGATTGGGCGGAGCCCCTTCCGTTCTGCGACCGCCGGCGCCAGTACCGAAAGCGGCATCATGACGAGCGCAAGGGGGAGCAATCCCGCTGCTGCGGCCAAAGCCGTGTAGCCGAGGACGGCTTGCAGGTACTGCACGAGAATCAGGAACAGCGAGAACATCACGCCAAACACGACGAGGAGATTCAGCGACCCCGTGGCGAGGGCCCGGATCTTGAAGAGCCTCACGTCGAGGAGGGGATGCTGTTCGCGGAGCTCCACGGCGATGAAGGCAACGAAAGCGACGAGGCTCGTGGTCAGCGCCGCGATCGTGAGGGGGTCGGTCCAACCGCGGTCGGGCCCTTCGTGTATCCCGAGCACGAGTCCACCCACAGCGAGTATGGACAAAACCGATCCGACTGCGTCGAACCCGCCGCTCATGTGTTCGCGCGAATGCGGTACGGCGACTGTCGTGAACGCGAACGACATTGCCGCCAGGGTGATCGGTACAGCGAAGATCCAGGGCCAGGTGGCGTTGTCGATGATTGCTGCCGAGGCGAAGAGCCCGAGGATGCCGCCGGCGCCGGCGAATCCTGCCCAAATGCCGACAGCCCGCCCCCGGTCCTCGGCAGGGAAGCTTGTCGTGATGACCGAGAGCGTGACGGGCATGATCATCGCCGCTCCGACACCGGCCACAACCCGCATGGCGATGAGCAGACCTGCGGTGTCTGCGAACGCCGAGATGAGGTTCGCGAGGCTGAAGACCACGAGTCCGGCAAGAAGGACGGGTTTGCGACCCCACCGGTCGCCGATCGCGCCGACGGGCAGGAGAAGGGCCGCCAAAGTCAGGGTGTAGCCGTTGACAACCCACAGAAGCTCGCTCTGTGAGGCCCCCAGGTCGGCGGCCAGGGCTTGGAGGGCGACGTTGAGCGAAGATACCGACGCGATGACCGCCACGAGGGCGATGCACATTGCGGTGAGGATGAGTGTGCGCCGTCGGGGATCCTCGACGAGGTCCTCGGCTTCGTTGGCAAAGAGCGTCGAGGTAGACGCACCATTGGTGTGCGCGGGTTGTGGGGATGAGTTCGTCAAGAGTCGCCCCTTCGGGAGTGGATCAGGAGACCGCGGCGCGGATCCGTCGAGATCCACAACTTAGCAACATTCTGTCTCCTATACAACATTCTGTCTCAGAGCCTCAGGTAAGGGGGTTAGAGTGATCTCATGGCCGACATCGGGGTTGATCCGAGGGTGGTGCGGACTCGCGAAGCGGTCCTTGGCGCGGCTCGCGACGTTTTGTTGGAGGAGGGCTGGGAGAAGGTCACGGTGGCCCGGGTGGCAGAGCGCAGTGGTTATGGGAGGGCCACGCTCTACCGGCACTGGCCAGACCGGCTCGACCTCCTCCGTGACGCCATTGCAGAACAGACGCGACTAACCCACTCGATACCTGAAGGGGACGTGAGGATTGATCTGGTCGCCGAGCTGGATGCGTTCAGGCGCGCGCTCGACACAACCTCTCTGGGTCACATGGTGATCGCCATCGCGAACCAATCCAGAACCGATCCGAGTTTTCGTGAGCTTCACGACACGATGCGCGTCGAGGGCACAAGCGTGCTGCGTTCCATCCTCGAACGCTCCGGCCCCGCGGGGCCTGTGGTCCCCGACCTCGACCCGGACCTCGCGGTGAGCATGCTTATCGGGCCTCTGCTGTACCGGCACCTGTTCGACGACGACCGGCTAACCACCGCCGACATCGAAGTGGTCGTCGACTCGTTCCTGGCTACACATTGTCGTTGAACACTCGGCCCGGACCGGCGAACTCGGAAATTCAAGGCCGTGTCGTGCTGGGGTCTCAGGGGGGATTCGTTCGGGCGATGAGCTGCATCCAGTCTCGATGACCCTTGCGGACCGAGCGTTCCACTGTCACCCAGCCGAAGCGTTTCACGACCGACGTCAGCTCCGACTCGTGGTGGTGGACGAACCAGCGGCCTGCATCCTCGGGGACTGTGGGAATACGTGCCGGCCCCGCAGGCACCAGTTCCCAACCCTCGTCTGCACCCAATGACGTCGTCAGCCCGATGACTCCGCCGGGGCGAACCACTCGGTCCCACTCGGCGATTGTCTGCTCGATCTCCGGGCGTTCGACGTGCAGGAGCGCTGCTGATGACCAGAGCGCATCGAGGGAGTCGTTGGCGAAGGGCAGGAAGCGCAGATCCGCCTGCGTGGTCATTCCCCTCCGACTCGCCAGTTTCAGCATTGAAGCAGAGCGATCCACGCCGACCGGACAGTGACCCGAATCCTCGAGTCGGCTGAGGACATCTCCTGGTCCGCAGCCCAGATCGGCAACCAGGCTGCCCGGGGCCAGCTCGACAACGAAGCGATCGAAGAAGGAGCTTGCTTCAGGGGAACGTTCCGATGTTCGCCCGGCATATTCGAGAGCAGATGCGTCGTACGCGTGCTGCGTTCTGAGAGTTCGATCCATGGACATCAGGCGCTGTTGCGGACCGCCTCGAGACCGTCGAGGATCAGGTCGAGTCCGAATTCGAACTCGTTGCCGTAGTCATAGCCGGCCTGAAGGACGTGCTCGATCGACATCTCGGTGAGGTGGGGATACTCGTCAGCTGGTGCCTGCGCCAAGATCATCTGCGCCACCGCCGCCGCCTCCTGCCCGGAGTCGAACGGCAGGCTTGCCTCCTGCAGCGCGAATCCGTAGATGTAGCTATCCAGGGCGGAGAATGCGTGAGCGGTCATCTCGATCGAGAAGCCACCCTCGCGGAGGCAACCGATCACGGCGTCGTGGTGTCGCAGCGTTGCGGGACCGGGTGAGGTCCGCGAATCCAT
>JAUXGW010000404.1 GCA_030621865.1 Actinomycetes bacterium | reverse complement strand
GCCATGAAGTGGACACCACAGAACACGATGAACTCCGCCTCGGACCGTTCCTTGGCGAGTACCGACAGGCGGAAGCTGTCTCCGCGGGCATCGGCCCAGCGCATGATCTCGTCCCGCTGGTAATGGTGGCCGAGGATGAAGACGCGGTCTCCAAGAGTCTCCTTGGCCGCGGAGATCCGTTCCGCCAGCTCGGATTCGGTGGCGTCCAGGTACTCGGCCGGGAGCGTTCTCTGAATGCGAAGCATCCCAACCAGAATAGACCCGGGATGGGACAATTCATATGCGGGTTTTGCCGCGAGGCCTCCACACTGGGAACTGGCAGGCACTGGGCGGGAACAGTTGGAACTGGATGGGCACAGTAAGAACTCGGGCAGAAGTGGGACAAAGTTGAGCGATATTCAACTTTCGGCCATGCTCCGCTATGGTGTGCACCGACGCCAGGGGAGGCGTCGGTTTTTGGAGGGGAATCCATGAAAGCGAAGTTCTCGAAGTCGGCGACGTTGGTCGCGCTGATTGCATCGGTTGGCGTGTTTGCCGCCGCCTGTGTGGCTCCACCGATCATCAAGCCGGCGGCTGGTGATCCGGGATCAGCCGGACCGTGCGAATTCGAAGAAACCCACCTCACGAACCCTGTTGACTGGCGACACGACCTCGTCGTTCTGGAACCAACCGGTTCCGGGAATCCATACACCGGGGGCACCTGCGATGACGTTGATCGGCCAGTTGCATTCATTGCCCATGGTTACGTGGGAAACATGATCGAGGGATACCGCGGCCTCGTCGACCAACTCGTCTCCAACGGATATGTAGTCGTGTTCCCCGGATACACCGCTGAATATGGAGCCGACTTCACCCACAATCACCAGTACAAGGTGGTCGACACCGGCTTCGAGATGGCGGCCGACAAGTTCGCTCACCGCATGGACCTGAGTCGCATTGGCCTGATCGGACACTCATTCGGTGGCGGAATGCAGTATTGGCTCATCCAACAGGCCGATGCTCGTGGCTGGGGCAGCGATGTGTTCTGGGCAGTCAACTTCGCTCCTTGGTTCGCCATGAATGTGGGCACGGAAACAATCGATCTTCCCGACCACATGAAGTTCGCGATGGTCTCCTTCGAGGAAGACGTGTTCGTGGACGCCCGAATAGGCAACGAGCAGTATCGAAACCTGGATCTTCCCGAGGATCAGAAGACCCACATCATGGCGTTCAGCGATCGAAGCGGAACTCCGGAGGTGATCGCCGATCACATCGGTCCCGTTTCGATCAAGTTCCTTCCGGGATTCGGGACGGTCTCAACCGATCACCTCGATTACTGGACTTCGTTTCGCACGATCGACGCCACGGCAGGTTGCGCACTCTCAGGGATCTGGTGCGACACCGATCTGAGCTATACGGGCACGTTCCCGAACGGCAAGCCGGTGAAGCAGGCGCTTGTCACCCACGACATGCCGGACATCGGCCCGTCCACGATCCAGGAATGCGAGTTCTTCATGAACCCGCGACCCTGCTACTGACCATCCTGCCACTGGCAAACCAGCTACTGACAAACGGAACCACGAACAAGCGGCTGATCTGAGGACCCGGTCTGAAGAATCCGG
>JAUXGW010000336.1 GCA_030621865.1 Actinomycetes bacterium | reverse complement strand
CTGGGCATCATCGACGTTTGTTTTGCCTATCAGCGTGCGCATCAGGGAGAAGGTGTTGTCATCAGGACCCTGGATCACCATCGCCACAACTGGTCCGCGGGTCAGGAAGTCGACAAGTTCGCGGTAGAAGGGTTTGTCGGCGTGCTCTTCGTAGTGGGCCTCAGCCAACTCAGTTGACGGGACCCGCATGTCCATTTCCTTGATCACAAGGCCCTTGCGCTCGATCCGGCCGATTATCTCGCCCACGAGTCCGCGTTCCACGGCGTCGGGTTTGCACATGATGAAGGTCTGATTCACATCCCAACACTACGAAACAGACCGATCGTTGCTCCAGCCCGGTTTCTAGGTTGTTGCCCCACCCGGTGGTTCCGGCTCCTCATCTGGGTCATTCTCCTCAGACGATGCACTCAGAGCGGCCAGTACCTCACGGGCAGCGGCCAGCAGGTGGAACGATCCGCACACCAACACAAGATCCTCATCCGCCGCTGTTCCGAACGCGGAAGCAATCGCGGAGTACGGGTCGGCCACCATCTCGGTGGGAAGCCCTGCTTCCTCACAGGCCGCCGCCAGATCCTCCGCTCGGACAGACCGGCCGCCCGGCACAGTGGTGCAGATCACCACGTCGGGCCTGATTCCGCCGACAGCCTCGGCCGCGGAAAATAGGTCGCGCCCGGCCATCATCGCGAGCACCACCACCCGACTGCCGAGCACGGTGAAGTCTTCATCGAGGGTGCCCGCAAGCGAAGACAACGCGTCAGGATTGTGCGCTCCATCAAGCACCACAAGCGGTTGATGGGCAACCACCTCGACCCGGCCGGGCAGAAGCACTTCAGCGAAGCCCTGTTCGATCACATCTTCGGCCAGAGAGCGGTCGACGAACTGCTCCACCGCTTCGATCGCCACCGCGGCATTACGGGCCTGGAAGTCGCCGTGCAGGGGCAGCAGGATTCCGTGATGTCCACCATGGGGACCGAATGTGTCCAGAACTCGTCCGCCCACGGCAAGCCGTACGTCGGAAAGCCCGAAGTCGCGACCCGATGCCAACACGGGTTCGGCCCCTTCCGCAACGAATACATCCACGAGGTACGGATCGACATCACCTATCACCGCGGGCGATCCGGGAGTGATGATGCCGGCCTTCTCGGTGGCAACCGTCTGCTCCCATCCGTCAGCGAATTCGGTGTGGTCTCCGCCGATCGAGGTGACCACTGCAACATCGGCGCTGGCAACGTTGGTGGCGTCGTAACGGCCAAGCAGTCCGACTTCGATCACGGCGGCGTCCACGGGAGCCTCGGCGAACCACCGGAAGGCAGCAGCGGTGACGATCTCGAACCAGGTGGGTCGCGTCGACAGAAGTTCTTCCACGGCGGCGATTCCGCTCAACACCTCCGCCAGTTCCTCGTCGGATATCTGCAGCCGATTTCGCGTGAGCCTCTCATTGATCACCGAGATGTGAGGACTCGAATAGGTGCCCACCGAGAAGCCGTTGGCCTCGAGTAGTGACGCTGCCATCGATGCCACGGAACCCTTGCCGTTGGTGCCCGTGACGTGGATGATCGGAACGGCATCCTGCGGATCGCCCAATACCGACATCAACTCGACCATCGGTTCGAGGGAGAGCCCCTCGATGTTTCCGGCGGCCACGCCAACCGATGTGGATTCATGGCTGATGTGGGAATCAAGCCATTCCAGCGCCTTGGTTATCTCCACCCTGCGGCCAATCAGGACGCAGCGCGTCGAGGGCGGCTGCTCTTGGTCTTCGCCGTACGCGGAACCAGTGTCGGACTGATCTTGTCGACGACCGCTTCTTCGTCAATGACCACCTTCGCCACGTCGTCACGCGATGGCAGCTCGTACATCACCCCGAGGAGGACCTCTTCGAGGATCGCCCGAAGTCCGCGGGCTCCGGTCCCTCGGGTGATGGCCTGATCAGCAACCGCGCTCAGTGCTTCCTCGGTGAACTCCAGCTCGACATCGTCGAGCTCGAAGATTTTCCGGTACTGCTTGACCAGAGCGTTCTTCGGCTCGCCGAGGATCTGAATCAAGGTCTCCCGATCCAGGTTCTCCACCACTCCGATCACCGGAACGCGACCCACGAATTCCGGGATGAGCCCGAACTTCAGGAGATCCTCGGGGAGCGCTTCAATGAAGAGATCCGACTCGTTGGTGCTGTCCGCCGAACGAATCTCGGCGCCGAACCCGACACCCCTGCGGCCCACACGCTGCTCGATGATCTTGTCGAGTCCGGCGAAAGCGCCACCACAGATGAACAACACGTTGGTTGTGTCGATCTGAATGAACTCCTGATGCGGATGCTTGCGGCCGCCC
>JAUXGW010000005.1 GCA_030621865.1 Actinomycetes bacterium | reverse complement strand
CTCCCTGATGCGCACGCTGATAGGCAAAACCAACGTCGATGATGCCCAGCCGGGATCCATCCGCGGTGACTTCGCGACGATCACCAATGAGAACCTGGTTCACGGCTCGGATGCCCATGAATCGGCCGCTCGCGAAATCGCGCTCTGGTTTCCAGCCTGATCAGTTGTTACAGTTTGGTTGCGGTCTGATGTGGCCGTGCGCCCGCGTAGCGGTTGGTTGGCTGCATTGTCCGAACTTCAACATCCCGAACTTTCTGCTCGGGCAGCGAATCCCCACGACTAGCGTTAGCGAATCCCCAAGATGGCTCGGTTCAACTCCAACATTTTAGGCCGCGACATGGCGGTAGACCTCGGTACGGCCAACACGCTCGTATACGTACGAGGTGAGGGCATTGTGCTCAACGAGCCATCGGTGGTTGCTGTGCAGACTTCTGACGGGCAGGCAGTGGCAGTTGGAGCCGAAGCCAAACGAATGATTGGCCGCACACCGGCACACATCGAGGCCATTCGTCCGCTGAAGGACGGCGTGATCTCCGATTTCGAAGTGTGTGAAACGATGCTTCGATACTTCATTCAACGGGTCCATCACAGCCGCTTCTCCAAGCCGCGAATGATCATCTGTGTTCCTTCCGGGGTGACCGGCGTGGAGCGTCGGGCCGTTCAGGACGCTGCTGAGTACGCCGGGGCCCGCAAACCGGCTCGAATCATCGAGGAGACGATGGCTGCGGCCATCGGTTCCGGCCTGCCGGTGCAAGAAGCCACTGGGAACATGATTGTGGACATTGGTGGTGGCACCACAGAGGTCGCAGTGATCTCACTCGGCGGTGTGGTCACCTCGGAGTCCGTGAGGGTCGGCGGCGATGAACTCGATGAGGCTGTCATTCAGTTCATCAAGAAGGAATACAGCCTGGCTCTCGGAGAGCGCACAGCGGAGGTCGTGAAGATGGAACTCGGCTCGGCGATGCCACTGGAGCAGGAAATGCAGGCCGAAGTTCGGGGCAGGGACCTCGTGACCGGCTTGCCCAAGACCATTGTCACTTCCACAGTCGAAATCCGCGAGGCAATCGAGGAACCCGTTGCCGCCGTGGTGGACGCCGTGAAGGTCACCCTCGACAAGACTCCGCCCGAACTGGCTGCTGACATCATGGAGCGCGGCATCACCCTCGCCGGCGGAGGAGCGCTGCTCAAGAGCATGCCCGAACGTCTCGCTCGCGAGACAGGAATGCCGATCGCCCTCGCACCCCGGCCGCTCGACGCTGTGGCGCTTGGTTCGGGCCAGTTCCTCGAGGAGATCGATTCATTGGAGAGCATGTTGCCCTCCAATGAGCGCGGGTAGCTTGGGTCGCAATGCGACCTCCCGGTCCAAACCGAAAGCGGTATCGCCGCGTCCTCCTGCTGATAACCCTCCTGGCGGTCACGTTCGTGACCATCGATGCCACCGGGGGAGGCGCGTTCGATCCCGTGCGTAATCTCGCATCGGATGTGACCGATCCCATCTCCGGCGCGGTCGGTTGGGCCACATCGCCGTTTCGAAACGCCTGGGCCGGGGTGACCGGCTACGAGGAACTCGAGGACGAAAATCAGGTTCTGCGCGAGGAGCTTGATGAGATCAAGGGGAACGGCATCCTCGAGACCAACGCCCAGGAACAGTTGTCGCGCATTAATGATCAGTTGAACATTCGCTTCACCGAGGGGGTGGAGACCGAGGTTGCCCGTGCGGCATCGGGACCGAGGAACAACTTCGAGGACAACCGGATGACAATCGACAAGGGCACAGAATCCGGGTTGGAGGTCGGAATGCCGGTGGTGACCAAGGCCGGTCTCATTGGCCGGCTGGAGCGGGTCTCCGCAGCAAGTTCGGTTGTGCAGTTGATCACCGATCCCGAGTTCGTCATCGGTGTTCGGGTCGGAGACACACAGCATGTGGGCATCGGACACGGCTCCGGTTGGGGCAAGCCCTTCATCGTCGAGCGTGTGGAGGTCAACACGGACATCGAAACCGGCAACGTGGTTCTCACAAGCGGCTTCAATCGCTCGATAATGCCGGCACTTCTCCCGGTTGGAACCATCACTGAAATCGTGACGGACTCCGCGTCGAACACCCTGATTCTGAAGGTCGCCCTGTCGGCTGAATTGGAGCGACTCGACGTGGTTCAGGTCATGAAGTGGACACCCCCGGAGTAGTTGGCACGCGATGGGTGAGGAAGTTCTTGTCATCGGCCGCACGGCACTCGTGCTGTTTGTGGCACTCGTGCTCCAGGTCGGCTTTGTCAACGACATCAGCATCTTCGGTGTGCATCCGGAGCTGCTCCTTGCGGTGGGAGTTGGTTCGGGCGTCGCGTGGGGAGCCTCCAGAGGAGCGCTGGTCGGCTTCTGCGCCGGCCTCCTGGCGGACCTGTTCATGGCCGGTCGATTCGGTGTTGTCGGCCTGTCCTGGGCGTTTGCGGCCTTCTTCGCCGGACTCATTTCTGAGAATCTTGCCAGAGCCAACCGCTGGGTGGATGCCGTGCTGGTCGCTGGCGGCTCGGGACTGGGAATGTTGCTCTATGCGTCGATCGCCACGCTGTTCGGGCAGAACTACCTGGCTGATGACAATCTTCTGCGGATAATCGGTATCGTCGCTTTGACCTCGGCGATTCTGAGCCCCGCCATCCTGCCTCTGTGCCGGTGGACAGGCGCTGCGGACGAGAGGCTGCGCTCATCGCGCTGAAACATTGATGACCACAAGATCTTCCGGACCGCATGGACACTGACTCCAACCAGATTCGCCTCGGCGTGATCGGCATCATCGCGTTGTCGTTGTTTCTCGCGCTCTTCGGTCGACTGTGGTTCCTCCAGGGGATCGAACGCCAGGAATTCGAAGCCGCATCTGTGTCCAATCGACTGCGGGTGCTCCACACCGAGGGACCCAGAGGTCGGATACTCGACATCAACGGCCGGGTACTCGTGGACAATCGCACTCAGATAGTGGTGGCGCTGGATCGCGAACCTCTGCGTGAGTCCGTGAGCGGCCTCGACGAGAATGATGCTGACGACGCAGCGGAGATTCGTGCCGAGTTGTCCGAGGGGTTCACCGACATGGCCATCGCTTTGTCCTCATACGGCATCCCCACGTCGGAGGAGGACATCTGGGAGAACTACATCGACAAGCGCTACGCGCCCCAGGAGCCGGTCCCGATCGCCGAAGATGTACCTGTCGAGGTGGAGCAATACTTCGCGGAGAGGAGATTCGAGCTTCCGGGTGTGGTGGTCGAGCGCAGAACCGTTCGGGAGTATCCATACGGCCCTCTTGCGGCTCACCTGATCGGCTATGTGGGTGAGATCAACGATAAGGAACTTCTGGAGCGTGGCGTTCCCGTGCCCGGAAGTGACGAAGAGCCGTCATCCACCACCACGATTCCGGATGAATCATCCAAGCCGTATCTACCTGGAGATTCGATCGGGAAAACAGGTGTGGAGAGTGCCTACGAAGAGGCGCTCCGAGGCACTCCCGGGCAGCGCACGATCGAGGTGAACGCACAAGGTGAGTTGCTTGACGTGGTGTCAGAGCAGGCGCCGGAGCGCGGCGACGACGTGTGGTTGACGATTGACCTCGATCTGCAGAAGAAAACCGAAGATGCGTTGGCAGCCCGTGTGGACAGCTTGCGTGGCAACGTGGACAAGGACGGTCGGCCCACCGATGCACCTCAGGGCTCGGCGGTGGTCACTGACCCGATGACGGGTGAAGTCCGGGCGATGGCGTCGTATCCGACCTATGACCCCTCTGACATCGTCAACGGTATTCCGAGTGGGTTGTGGGACTACTTCCAGAGCCCGGAATCCGGATTCCCCCTCAACAACTGGGCAATGCAGGGCACGTACGCGCCCGGTTCGACCTTCAAGCCCTTCACGGCCATGGCCGGCATGCGTACGGGATTCCTCTATCCGGGGCACGAGAGTTATCCGGACTCGGGTACGTACGAACTGCAGAACTGTGAGAGCGACAAATGCGAGTTCCAGAACGCCGGCGGAGTGGCACACGGAACCGTGGACATACCTCGGTCGCTCACGGTGAGTTCCGACGTCTTCTATTACTGGGTGTCCGAAGGTCTCTGGCTCAACAAGGACACCTACGGTGAAACCGCCATCGCCGATTCCGCTGAATCCTTCGGTATGGGTTCCAAGACTGGAATCGAGCTACCGGGGGAACACCCGGGCCGTATACCCACTCCGGAACGACGTCGCGAGGCGTACGCCGCCAACCCCGAGGTCTTCGTCACCGAGAAGTGGTTCACCGGCGACAACCTGAACACCGGAATCGGCCAGGGTGACGTGCTGTCGACGCCTTTGCAGCTCGCCAACGCATACGCCACCATCGCCAACGGCGGTGCGGTCATGCGGCCCCACGTCGCGTTCCAGACTTCACGGTCAATTGATGCCACCAAGCCTCCCGGCCAGGAAGGCAACTACGAGGTCACGGGAACGATCGAACCCGAAGAGCTCTCGCGCGTGGAATTCACTCCGGAGCAGCATCAGAAGATCGTCAGCGGTCTGGTGGGAGTGACACAGAACGGCAGCGGAACCGCTGCAGAGCCTTGGCAGAACAATCCGACTGCCTGGCCGATGGCCGGCAAAACCGGCACGGCGGAGGTCTCAGGCAAGGCAGACACCTCGGTGTTTGCCGGTTGGGGTCCGGTGGCCGAGGGACTCACACCTCAATACACAGTGGCGGTGTTCATCCCCGAGTCCGGTTTCGGTGCCGATGTTGCAGCTCCTCTGGCTTTCGAGATCCTCGCACCCGCTTCGCGAGGTGAACTCACTCCTGTGTGCCCGGTCCGCGAGCCCGAGCGCAGCGA
Source organism: Actinomycetes bacterium (assembly GCA_030621865.1). Classification (GTDB taxonomy): domain Bacteria; phylum Actinomycetota; class Acidimicrobiia; order Acidimicrobiales; family Microtrichaceae; genus JAHRAZ01. The sequence continues at coordinate 30,900 of JAUXGW010000005.1, read as the reverse complement.
GTGCGAAACCAAGCACGCAAAGGCCCTCGAACGCGCCCAACGAGACTTCGTTGAGGCTGCGGCTGCGGCGGAAGCCGAAGGCGAAGGCGAAGGCGCAAATGGTTAGCACGACCCGCACCAGGACCAGCGGTTTCTCCGCTCGGGATCTCTCCGCGCCCTGGCGCCACGTGGACGGAGTCCTGGTTGTCGCCGTGGTCGTGGTTGCCACCATGGGTTCGTTCATGGTCTACAGCGCCACGCGGCACACTCCGGCCAACTCGGATCTGATTTACCGTCATGTGGGTTTCGTGGCCATGGGAGCAATTCTCATGGCTGGTGTGTCGCTGATCGACTACCGGCGGGTGACCGACTGGTGGCAAGTCATCTACGGCGTTTCCCTGGTGCTGCTGCTCGGCGTGCTCACGCCGCTTGGCACGACGATCAATGGAACCAGCGGCTGGTACCGGTTCGGGCCGGTGTCACTGCAACCCGCCGAGCTGGCAAAGATTGGAACGATAATTGCGGTGGCGGCCTATCTGGGCGCCGCGGACCGGGTGGACCTGAGGCGTCTTGGTGTGTCTCTTGTGATGTTGGGCATTCCGCTGGGAATCACAGTGATGCAACCCGACCTTGGTTCGGCGCTTGTGTTCGTCGCCATTGCGCTTGGGATGCTCGTGGTGGGCGGAGTTCGTCTCAAACACCTGATCATTCTCGTGATCCTCGGTGTGCTGGGGCTTGCGGCGTTGCTCAGCTCTGGTGCGCTTGATGAGTATCAGCGTGATCGACTGACCTCATTCGTGACTCCTTCAGGGCAGTCCTACAACGTGACCCAGGCTCAAACGGCGATCTCTTCCGGGGGTTTGACCGGATACGGCTACGGCGAGGGTCCTCAGACCCGCGGCGGATTTGTGCCGGTTCAGGAATCCGACTTCATTTTCACGGTCGCCGGTGAGGAATGGGGATTCGTGGGTGCCGGGATTCTGGTTGCCGCTCTTGGAGTGATCGTCTGGCGGACCTGGCGGGCAGCCCAACTCGCGCCCGACCGGACCGGGACCTTGATATGTGTGGGAATCATGTCGATGTTCCTGTTCCACATATTCGAAAACATCGGGATGACCCTCGGACTCATGCCGGTCACCGGAATCCCGCTACCGCTGGTCTCCTACGGGGGTTCCTCGGTGTTGGCATCCTTCGTTGCCATCGGACTCGTTCAGTCCGTGCACATGCATCGATTCAGCTGACACATGCATCGATTCAGCTGAGCTGTCCCAGAACCGCCGTTCTGGTCCCCAAACCCGTTCTGGTCCCCAAACCCGTTCTGTGATGGTCAGGTCGCGCTTTTGCGCGACCTGACCATCACAGAAGCAGAAAAGGAGGCGGGGCTGGTTCGGTTCGGCTGTGGTGATTCTGTAAAATCTCCAGATCATGTCTTCGCAGTCTCCGGAGTTCGTCTGGGAGATTCTCGAACCGAATCTCCCGCTGGTTCAGAAACCTTCCCGCTACATCGGTTGCGAACTGGGAGTTGTCGAACCCGACTGGGACAAGTCCGCGAATCCCGTGTCATGGCTGCTGACCTATCCCGACACCTACGAGATCGGGTTGCCGAATCAGGGTCTGCAGATCCTCTTCGAGATCATCAATGAGCATCCCAACGCGGTTGCAGAGCGCGGGTACGCCCCGTGGAGCGACCTCGAGAAGCGAATGCGCGCGCAGGGCATCCCCTTCTTCAGCGTTGACACTCATCGCAGTGCTGCGGGCTTCGACGTGTTCGCGTTCAACCTGTCGGCCGAACTGAACTACACCAATCTCCTCAACTGCATTGACCTGGCGGGCGTGCCCATTCACGCTGGTGAGCGCACCATCGAACATCCGCTCGTGATTGCCGGCGGCCACTGCACATACAACCCCGAACCCCTTGCAGACTTTCTGGACGCAGTGGTGATGGGTGACGGCGAAGAAGTGGTCACCGAGATCACCGATGTCATTGCTGCCTGGAAAGACGCCGGCGACTCCAATCGTTCGGAGCTGTTGCATGCGCTGTGTGGAATCGAGGGTGTCTACGTTCCATCCGCCTATTCGGTCGAGTACACGTCTGACCAACCCGATGCCGTGGTGCAAAGCGTTGAACCCGAGTGGCCCGAGGCGGCTGAAGTCATCGCCAAACGAACGATCGCGGACCTTGGGGAATGGCCTTACCCGCGGAGTCCGATCGTGCCCCTCACCGAAGTGGTGCACGATCGGCTCAACGTGGAGGTCTTCCGGGGCTGCACCAGAGGTTGCCGATTCTGCCAGGCGGGGATGATCACCCGACCGGTTCGGGAGCGACCTGCCGAACAGGTCGCCAAAATGGTTGCCGACGGGTTGGAGTCCACCGGCTACGACGAAGTGGCTCTGACGTCGCTGTCCACTGCTGACTTCTCCGGCATCTCGGATGTGGTTTCCGAAGTCATGGCCCAGGACACGGAGGGCCGAATTTCCGTGTCCCTGCCCTCATTGCGGGTGGACGCCTTCGGTGTTGACATTGCCAGTCAGTTGCAGAACGGCCGTCGCAGCGGCCTCACGTTCGCGCCCGAGGCCGGTACCTGGAGGATGCGACAGATCATCAACAAGTTGATACGCGAGGAAGACCTCTATGGCGCGGTGGACTCCGCATTCTCCCAGGGTTGGAGGCGCGTGAAGCTCTACTTCCTCACGGGACTGCCGAGCGAGACCGATGAAGACACCCTCGGCATCGCCCGCCTCGCCAGGAATTGCATCGAGATCGGCCGACGACATCACAAGAGTCCCTCCGTGACGCTTTCGGTGGGAGGCTTCGTGCCCAAACCATTCACCCCGTTTCAGTGGTTCGGGCAGAATACGGTCGAAGAGCTTGACCGCAAGGTGAATCTGGTTCGTGACGCGGTGCGCCGTGAGCGCGGCATCCAGATCAAGTGGCACGACTCCCGGGCGAGTCAGCTGGAAGGCATTCTCAGCCGGGGTGACCGACGACTCGGCGCTGTGATCGAACAGGCCTGGCGATCCGGGGCAACATTCCAGGAGTGGTCCGAAAGGTTTGACCTCGAAGCGTGGATGAATGCGCTGGAGGGTCAGGGACTGACACCCGAACAGTTCTCGAATCGCCACCGGGAGGAGTCCGAGGTTCTGCCCTGGGATCACATCGATGCAGGCCTGCACAAGGACTTCCTCTGGCAGGATTGGCTCGATGCGCTCGATGAGGTCGGTCTGCCCGACTGCAGATGGACGCCGTGTTACGACTGTGGTGCTTGCACCGGATACGGGATCGAACACGTGGTGGCCTCTGCGGTACCACCTGCGGGTGGCAGTCAGGGGACCGGACAAGATCTCGACACGGGTGGACTGATCCCGGAACCCGTTGCCGTGGCGGTAGAATTGGCGGATCGGCAATGACCCGGATTCGACTGAAATATTCCAAGTACGGCAAGGTCCGTTTCCTGTCTCATCGGGACGTGGCGAAAGTTGTTGAGAGGGCGATTCGCCGATCACATGTCCCGGTGGCCTACAGTCAGGGTTTCTCCCCGAGGCCAAAACTTCACTTCGGACTCGCATTACCAACCGGGTATGAGTCGGATGCGGAGTATCTGGACATTGATCTGGATCAGGATCGGGTGGGAAATCGGGATCCAGAGGTGATCGCCGAGGGGCTTCAACAGTGTGTTCCGAGAGGAATCACCATCTGTGGAGCGGCCGAGGTCGATCCGAAAGGTCCGTCTCTTCAGGAGATGGTCACCTCCACGGTCTGGGTCGCCCGAACGGGCGGCGTGGAAGAACAACTTCAAGAACGGTGCTCAGACTTGCTGAAGGCATCAACAATTGAGATCGAGATCGAACGCAAGGGTAAGCAGCGCCGCGAGGACCTGCGCCCATTGCTTCTGGCTTTGGAGGTCCTGAAGACCCCAACCGAGGAGTCGATCACACCCGGTACCCGGCTCAGATTCGAGCTTGGCACCAAACCTCGCAGTATCCGCCCGTCTGAACTATTGGACGTGCTCGGCATTACCGAACCGCTCGGAGTGCGGCGGATGCACCAATGGACTGACAGCGACGCAACGATGCAAGGCCCCTTGGGTGAGCCTGCACCGCCGTCCACGCCCGCGGAAGCGCGTGCGTCATGAGAGGACTTCTGAATGAACGACCAATTGCCACCGGAGGACCGCCGGGCAGGCGAATCTTCCCCATCGAGCTCGACTGACGGGCCACCAACACCGAAGGCACCACCACCAGGGGCTCCACAGAAGCCCAAAATCGGGGACTCCATGCCGGCACCACCGGCGCGTTCGGGCGACCCATCGAATTCCCCTGCGCGCAGTGCTGGTGGGCAAGGTTCGGGTGAGGGAACCTCGCAGAGTCGGAAAAGGCGACGTCGCCGCCGTGGCGGTCAGGGCAACAGAGCTCAAGGCACCGATGACAGGGCTCAAGGCCAGAACCGGGGCAAACAGCAGCAGAAGCAGGGTCAGCAGAAACAGGGTCAGCGCCAGCAGAAACAAGGTCAGCAGAAGGGCCAGGGCGATCAGGGTGGATCGAGGAAGAAGGGACGTGGCAGGCGCCGCAAGCCTCAGGCTCCGGTTTCGGTGACTGTTGATGACCTTGAGGTCATTGAGTTGGACGAGGCGGAGATGGAGACGCGCCGGGGCCAATACAAGGACGGCAACCCGCTGGGCAGATACCAGATGATGGTGCATGTTGACGGTGAGACCACACACATCTCGGTGCTCGAGGGCCGTTCGCTGGTGGAGCACTACGTGAGTCGGCCGGCAGACGATGTTTCACAGATTCACGGGAACATCTATGCGGGTCGTGTTGAAAATGTGTTGCCCGGCATGGAGGCGGCATTTGTCGACATCAGTACACCGAAGAACGCGGTTCTCTACCGGTCGGACATCACCTGGGATCCATCTGATCTGGATGGAGTTGATCCCGGAGACGAACCTCGTATCGAACAGGTGCTCAAGAACCGCCAGATCGTGCTTTGTCAGGTCACGAAGAACCCGATCGGCCACAAAGGTGCACGGCTCACCCAGGAAGTTTCGGTTCCCGGTCGTTTCGTGGTCTTCGTGCCGAACTCGGACACCGTTGGAATCTCCAAGCGCCTGCCCGACGCTGAGCGCAAGCGTCTTCGCAAGATTCTGAACAAGGCTCGCCCCAAGGGGCATGGGCTGATTGTGCGCACAGCGGCAGAAAACGTCACGGCCAATGAGATCCAGCGCGACATCCAGCACTTGTGGGCACAGTGGAAGAAAATTGCGGAAATGGCTCAGGGTCAGCAGACACCCCGCCTGATCTACCGCGAGCCGCCGATGGCCGTGCGGATGATTCGCGAGGAGTTCAGCTCCGATTTCCGCAGCGTCACCATCGACGACCAGGAGTTGTTTGAGGAGATTCGGTCCTATGCCGCGGCCGTCGCCCCGGCCCTTGCCGAACGGGTCAAGCTGTACGACACGCAGAAGGAACCTCTGCCGCTGTTCCAGAAGATGCACGTGTCCGAACAGGTCACCAAGGTGTTGGACCGCAAGGTCTGGCTCCCGTCGGGAGGTTCGCTGATCATCGAGAGCACCGAAGCCCTCACCGTGGTCGACGTCAACACAGGCAAGAACGTGGGTTCCTCCAGCCTCGAGGAGACCGTCTTCAACAACAATCTCGAAGCCGCTGACGAGATTGCCCGACAGCTGCGTCTTCGTGACATCGGTGGAATCATCGTCATCGACTTCGTCGACATGGAGGTGAAGCAGAATCGCGATCAGGTGTTCAGGCGCTTCAAACAAGCACTCAGCGTGGACAAAACCAGAACCCAGGTGTTCCCGATCTCCGAGCTGGGTCTGGTGGAGATGACCCGCAAACGCATCGGGGAAGGCCTTCTGAACACCCTCGCCGAACCCTGTGAACCCTGTCACGGCCGCGGAATGATCGTTCCCGAGCGTTTTCTGAGGTGAGATACCCATCTCCCAGCGACCCCCGATATGCATATGGGTCGCCCGACTCTGTAGGCTGGTGAACCGTATGTATGCAGTGGTCAAGACAGGTGGCAAGCAGTATCGGGTGACCGAGGGTCAGCGTCTGCGCGTCGAACATCTGGGTGAGCCGGAATCGAGCGTTGAGCTCCCCGCCGTGATGGTGGTTGACGGTGATTCCGTGCTGGCGGGCGAGGACGTGGCTTCGGCCAGGGTTTCCGCACGTATCGTTGGCGAGGGCCGCGGCAAGAAGGTCCACGCCTTCACCTACAAGAACAAGAGCAACCAGCGTCGTCGCTGGGGGCACCGCCAGAACTATTCGATGATCGAGATCACCGGTATTTCCAAGGGCTGACCGGCCCCGGAATTGACGGTCACGCGTTGACCGGCCCGGACGAGCACAAGGACGGAACGACGATGTCAAAGACCAAAGGTGGCGGCTCCACGAGAAACGGTCGCGATTCAAACAGCCAGCGCCTCGGCGTGAAGGTGTACGACGGTGGCGTGGTGACTGCCGGATCGATCATCGTGCGCCAGCGTGGAACCAGGATCCATCCCGGTGACAACGTGGGCAAGGGCGGCGACGACACCCTTTTCGCCCTCGCTGATGGCGAGGTCAAGTTCGGCTCGCGCCGCAACCGCAAGATCGTGGAAATACTTCCCATCAACTGAATTCCTGCTGTTCGTCTGCTGGTCAACAGGTCAGCAGGTCTTGGGGAGGCTGGCGGGATCCCAACCGAGTAATGACTGCGCCTGACGGAACGCGAACTGATCCGTCATTCCACCTACCCAGGTGACCGCCCGTACGAAGGCCTCGGTGCTACCCGGGTCAACCCGGTCCTCGGGGCTCAGGCGGTCCGAACTTGTTGATGGTGAATCCATTGAGGTGGCGTGTGGTCTGTCGGCGTAGAACTCCACCAGGGCACCCAGAATCCGGATGACGGCTCGAGACTGTTCCACCGAAGCCGGACGCATGTAGATGTGTTCGTAGTTGAATGCCCTGAAACTCGCCAACGCCTCTGCTTGTCGCTCGGACATTCCGATGCAGCCCGTTTCCCAGACAGTTTCGACCATGGCGCCGATGAACGATCCGAGTTGATCCGAACGGGTGACTCCACAACGTTCGGCGACCAGAGCGGGGAGCATGGTTTCGGAGACGATTCCGACGTCAGCTGCATCCTCCATGTCGTGGCAGACGTATGCGATCCGGTCGGCCCAAGAGACGATTTCACCTTCTGGCGTGCTTGCGATCGGCCTGGACCAGGAGTGATTCCTGATGCCGTCAAGTGTTTCCGAGCACAGATTGAGTGATGCCAGTATCACGTCGGCACCGAACGTTGCATGGTCATATCCACCCGGAATGTAGGGCGTGAAAGCATCCTCGGATGCGTGCCCACCAGGTCCATGCCCGCAGTCATGGCCAAGCGCGATCGCTTCGGTGAGCGCCACGTTGCAGCCAACGGCGGAGGCGATCGCAACTGCCACCTGAGCGACCTCCAGTGCATGGGTCAGCCGGGTTCTCTGGTGATCCTCGGGCTGAATGAACACCTGGGTCTTCCCGGCCAGTCTCCGGAACGCACTGGCATGCAGGATTCGGTCCCGGTCCTTCTCGAAACAGGTCCTGAACTCATCGGGTTCTTCCACACGCGAGCGATCACCTGCCCCGCCGGCGAGAGTGGCGCCGGCAGCGAGTGTCCGCGCTTCCAGGCTTTCCCGGTGCTCACGGGTGAGTCGATTCGGTTGAATCCGGATTGGTCCGCCCTCATGGGCCGTGCGCAACCGTGTGGACGCCGCAAGGTTGTTCTGCGGTGCATGGCCGGCCATGGTTGAGCGCCATATGTCCGTACGGTCGCCGGTCAGGACGAGTGTGGGTTCGTCTTCTGCGAGATCCACGAAGTCTTCTGTGAGGCCGGCCGTGGAACTCGAGGGTGCTTCCGCCCCGAAAGGAATGAGTTCGTTCTCCATCAGTGCGAGCATACGGGGATGATGAGACATGGACCGAGGGTGATGAGACGTGGATAGGGACCCGGATGACTGCGTGTTCTGCCAGATCGTCGAGGGAAGGCGGACCGCGTCCGAGGTGTTCCGCGATGAGTCGGTTCTGGTCTTTCTGGATCATTCCCCGCTGTTCAAGGGTCACCTGCTGGTGATGCCATCTGTGCATCACGTCGTACTTGCCGACCTGCCGGCTGCCGAGCTCACCCATTACTTCGAGGTGGTGCAGGCCTGCACCACCGCACTGGTGGAGGGCCTCGGCTCACAGGGGAGCCTTGTGGTGACGAACAACACGGTTTCTCAATCAGTTCCACACCTGCACACACACGTGGTTCCCCGAACCAGGGGCGACGGGTTGCGTGGATTCTTCTGGCCGCGCACCAAGTACTCCAGTCCTGCCGAGGCCGACGAGATGGCTCAGAGGATCGCCTCCCGGCTGATCCTCTGACAGAACTTCCCTGAACGTCTCTGACAGGGCTTCTCTGAACGTCTCTGACAGGGCTTCTCTGACGGTGCCGGGCCGAAGCCGGCCGCACTGGGGACGGGTACTGGGGCTCGGGGTACCGGAACTCGGTCGTGACAACGGGGCTCAGTCGTGCCCAGCTGCGACACCACTGTGGGCGGCCAGTCCCGGCGTGGGACGCCACGATCGGTTACTGCACCCGGGCGGAGCACCCGCTGGCTGCCGATCAGTGGTCGCTGAGGGTTACGATCGTCTGGTCCCTGCAGCCCCAGGACTACCGAATCGAGTCGACGAGAACGTGGCCAGACACCTCATCACCAGCGCCCTGCCGTACATAAACGGCGTCAAACACCTCGGCAACCTCGTGGGATCGATGTTGCCGGCCGATGTTTATGCCCGGTATCTGCGCGCTGCGGGTCAGGAAGTACTCGCCATATGTGCCACGGACGAGCACGGCACTCCGGCCGAACTGGGTGCGCTGGCCGAAGGCGAGGACGTTGCTGACTACTGCGCTCGTCACCACGAGCTTCAGAAGGAGCTCGGGGATCGATTCGGGCTGACCTGGGATTGGTTCGGTCGAAGTTCAGCACCGCAGAATCACACGCTCACATCTCATTTCGCCCGGCAGTTGAAGGCCAATGGCTTCACAGACACACATGCGACGAAACAGGTCTATTCCCTCACCGACTCACGGTTCCTGCCGGACCGTTATGTGGTGGGCACCTGTCCCAACTGCGCTTACGACAGGGCCCGGGGCGATCAGTGCGAGAACTGCGGCAAGCCACTGGAGCCCACCGCGCTGATCGAGCCCCGCTCGGCGATTTCCGGGTCGACCGACCTGGAGGTGCGTGAGTCCGCCCATGTGTTCCTGCTGCAGTCGCAGTTGGCCGGACGCATCCGTGAATGGGTCGACACCAAAGAGGATTGGCCTCAGCTCACTCGATCGATCGCCTACAAGTGGCTCGACGAAGGTCTCGAAGATCGCGGGATCACGAGGGACCTGAGCTGGGGAATCCCCGTGGATCCGGATGATTTCCCGGATGCGGCGGGGAAGGTCTGGTACGTCTGGTTCGATGCACCGATCGGCTACCTGTCCGCGACCCGTGAGTGGGCGGACGACAAGTCGGACTCACCGGAGCTCGCCGAAGCCCTGTTCGACAGTTGGTGGCGCTGCGATCGTGGGGCGGATGACGTCACCTACACCCAGTTCATGGGCAAGGACAACGTGCCCTTCCACACGTTGTCGTTCCCGGCAACACTCATCGGCAGCGGTGAGCCCTGGAAGCTCGTGGACCGCCTTAAATCCTTCAACTGGCTGACCTACTACGGCGGCAAGTTCTCCACGTCGGAACAACGCGGCATCTTCATGACCGACGCCCTCGAACTCCTGCCGGCCGACTACTGGCGCTGGTTCCTGATGGCCAACGCCCCCGAATCGGATGATGCGAGCTTCACCTGGGATCTCTTCGGTGATGCAGTCAACAAGGATCTGGTCGGTACGTTCGGGAACTTCGTGAACCGAACCGCCTCCCAGGTGGATCGTCACTTCGGTGCGGTGGTGCCCAGCGGAGGGGAATCGGGCGAGATCGAAGAGGAGTTGTGGACGGCGGTCAACGCACGCATGGGCGAGTACATCGATGCGATCGAGGCACTCCAGTTCCGACGTGCAACGGCAGCGCTGCGTTCGTTGTGGGTGGAGGGAAACGTCTATCTGGAGGCAAGGGAGCCGTGGAAGACCGTGAAGACCGACATGGATCGCACGGCGTGCACACTGCGGACCGCGTTGCAACTGGCACTTCTGTATTCCATTGCCGCCGAGCCGTTCGTGCCGGCCTCCGCCGGCACACTGCGAGATGCGTTTCCTGAACTCTCTGACACGGACCTGGTGCTTGATCGGGAGCTGCCCGGAAGATGCCGTGAGGCGGTCGAGGAAGGGTCAGAGTTCGCGAAACCCGCAATGCTGTTCACGAAGTTGGCGCCTGAAGTACTGGACGAGTGGTCGCAGCGTTTCGGCGGAGCGCCGGAGTAGATGGTGAGCAAGACAGATGATCAGGGACTGAGCAGGACGAGGGTGCTTCTTCGCCACCTGGGAATGCAGACGTCGCGAGTGATCCTGTTGATTTGTTTCATCGGTCTGAGCGGCCTGGCGATCGGTTTCGTGTTGGCCTACCCGCTGCGATTCGTCGACTACGAATCGAGTGGAGCGGTCAAGATTGATCAGCAGGCTCTCGCTGGTGAAATCGAGGCAGCCGACGCCCTTGTGTCAGCCAGTGACCTGAGTTCCTCCTGGGAGCCCACCGATGATCGCCTGACGGGTTTCGGGATTCTCGGGGCAAGCATCTGTGCCAACCCGATTGACCTGCCCACGCCTCTGTCCCCGAAGGAAGGAGTGGTTTTCTGGAATCCTTCGGATGACACCACTGTGATCTCCCAGGCCATCCGGGTTGAGAAGTCGCGTTCAGCGGTGGAGTACCTGAACGACGTGCGGGATGAACTCGAGGAGTGCGACACCTTCTACCAGTCGGTCGAAGGTGACCGCATTCGGGTTTCTTCCAGCGAAGTCGACCGGCAGGCTCCGATCTCTGACCACGTGACCCGCCGCTACTCGTCGGCCAACAGTGTGCAGGAGTGGTCCCTCATGGCCGTTGGCGACGTGATCGTGGCAGTCCAGTACAGCGGCTCGGCCGCTCCGCCTCCGAACTTCCTTTCCGAAATCGAGTGGTCGATTCTCCGTCGGGTCGCACCGGATGACTTCACCCCCGGTGGAGTGGGACTGGATTCATCCGATGTTCCGGATTCTGGCGTCGAGGGAACCGAGACTGAAGGTGGGGGAGCCGCAGACGAATCCGGCGGCCCCTGACAAGGCGTGAGGCCCGACAAGGCCCGGAGCCTGACCGACGCCCGGGGTATTGCTGACGCCTGGGGCTCACTTGCCCAGGCGGGTTACAGCTGATCTTGAATCAGGTGGTATTCCTCTGCGAATCCGACTCCGCGCACGTCTCCAGCCGCTGCCAGGGCACGGCGCTGCTGGTGGCGGAACTCTTCGAGGGCTGATTCCCTCGAGCCTCCGGGATCGAGTTTGTAGAAGTGGGTGGTTTCGAGTTGCGACGTGTGTGTTTCGAGTGCAGCCAACCGCAACTCCACGTCAGCATCGCTGACCGATTCAACGTGGTTCACTTCGTCAGGCTCGAACAGCAGCAGCGAGGTCACCCGGTGTGTTCTGAAACCGGCCTGGATCTGGTCGGGATGAAAGAACGGATCACGGGCGGCCACGATTGCGTTGACCGTGAGTTCGCCTGCGGCCGCGTGATCCGGGTGAAGGCGATACCTCTTCCATGGATCGTGGGCGAGAATCACCTCCGGTCGGATCTCGCGAAGAATCCGGCAAACCGTCCTGGTGGTTGGTCCATCCGCGTGGAGGTCGCCGTCGACCTCACCCAGAAACACCACTCGACCCCGGCCACCCAGAACCTCCGAGGCGGATCTCTGCTCTGCCTGCCGGCGCGCAACCAGGGCCGCCTGATCGACATCCGGGTCCCAGGTGCCTTTGGATCCGTCGGTGAGCACGAGGTGATGGATTTCGGTTCCGAGCCGAGCCCATTTGGCCAGAGTGGCCCCGCACTGAAACTCTGCGTCGTCCGGATGCGCGGCGACTACCAACGCGGAAGCCGGAGTAGGCAGATTCGAACTCTCCGAACGCGTGCTGGGTGTGGATGGCATCAGAAAGGAATGCTCCCGAGATGGTCAGGGGGATTCAGGTCCTCGGGCTCGTCGACATCCCAGCCAAGTCTCTCATCTTCGATCACGGTGACGGTGAGCCCGGCTCCCTCGGCTGCGGTCCGATGCCTCGAGAACGAGCCTGATCCGTATTGCAGATCGATGGCCACGCTTGTCGGTACCGACATCACGTTGGTTCCGTCGCGCCGGCGATCCGGAACAATTGCGATCTCCCTCGCCCCAAGTTCTGTGAATCGTTGGAGGTCCGCCGCAAAGGGGAGATCGGCGTGAGCGATGATCGCCCTGGGGATTCCAGCCCCCGCAACCTTTTCGAGCGCTGCGGTGAGGGCACCGTTGAGGTCCAGTCCCGGTGTCCATGCCACGGCGGCACCCTGATCCCGGGACCACGATGCGACGCCATCGGAGTCACACACAACGATCACGCCCAGCGGAGCTGCCGCGTTGACGACTCTTGTGGCCATCCAGCGAGCCAGCCGATCGCGCTGGGTGGGCGCCATGGACTCCGACAAGCGATGTTTGGCTTCCGAGAACGCCTTGATGGGAACCACAACCACCGCATCCGGGGGAACCTGGTGTTGATCGCCTGCCGCCACGACCGCGATTGTAGGTAGGACTGCCGCCCGAAGCAGATACCGGGGGAAGGAGCGTTCCCCGCCGACGGAAAGGAACTCGTGAACATCCGCTCACGGAGGTCAGCCGCGGTCCTAGGGTGAGTCACATGCGAATTCGAGTTGCCGTCATCGGTGGTGGATCCTGGGGAACAACCGTTGCCCACCTGGCGGCCCATACGGCACCAACGGTGTTGTGGGCGCGGCGATCGGAGTTGGCAGAGGAACTCAACTCACTGCACACCAACGAGCGGTATCTGCCCGGTTACGCGCTGAATCCCGACCTGTGGGCCACGGATTCGCTGCGTGAAGCCGTGGAAGGTGCCGACGTTGTCGTCATGGGCGTTCCGTCCCAGGGATTTCGTTCAGCGCTCGAAGAGGTGGCGAAGTACGTAAGGGCCTGGGTGCCGATCCTGTCGCTCACCAAGGGTCTGGAGCTTTCTTCCGGACTGCGCATGACCCAGATCATCAACCAGATACTTCCAGGGCACTCTGCGGCTGTTCTCACCGGGCCGAACCTGGCAAAGGAAATTCTTGCCGGCGACGCCGCCGCCGCGGTGATCGCCACCCCCGATCAGGTGGTCGCCCAGCACTTGCAGCGGATATTCCATCAGCAGTTGTTCCGGGTGTACGTGAATCCGGACGTTGTCGGATGTGAGATCGCCGGAGCGCTGAAGAACGTCATTGCAATTGCTGCCGGAATGGCCGACGGCCTGGGGGCCGGCGACAACACCAAGGCGGCGGTGATCACCCGGGGCCTGGCGGAGATGTCTCGCCTCGGGGAGGCCATGGGAGGCCAGTTCGCCACGTTCAGCGGCCTGGCCGGCATGGGTGACCTGATGGCGACCTGCATGTCCAAGCACAGTCGCAACCGGTCCGTCGGCGACCGGTTGGGTCAGGGTTACACCATCGAAGAAGTCATCGAAGAGATGAACATGGTGGCTGAAGGTGTGAAGACGTCCAAGGTGGTCATGGATCTGGCCAGCGAATACGACGTGAAGATGCCCATTGCCGAGGAAGTCTTTTCCGTATGCCATGAAGGCGCCACGGCCGCCGAGGCCTATCGGGGTCTCATCCGGGATCAGGATGGCGGGGTGGAGCACCCGACGCTCTCGTATCGTCGGCTGGGAAGCTGAAGCAGCCTCCCTCGATGCCGGGCGCGCTCGATGCTGGGGTGCTCGATGCTGGGCGCGCTCAATGCTGATGGCGCGGTTGACGGAACGTAGCCTCTGAGCCGTGCCGGAAGCCCCCGAGGATCCCCAGGAACCCCTGATCTCAGTGCCGATCCGGCGCAAGGTGACCGCGCCGATTCCGTCTGCGATCAGAAGGGGTGGCGAGTCCACGCCGTCAAGGGCCTGGAGTCCCCTGGGGACACTGGACGGTGGAGAGTTTGCCCAGCTCGACCGCAACGGCTTGCTCCACATGGCGGGACGGGACTGGAGTCTCGACTGGTGGGTCGGTGCTGAGGATCGTTGGCATTTCGCGTCCATGGAAGCCTCAATGAGGCAGTCTGCGATGTCCAGCACTCCGGTCATCGAGTCGCTGATGCGTGTGCCCGGTGGCGACATCGTCCAGAGGGTCGGAGCGGTCGCGCTCAGCGGAACTGCCGGAATCACTCCGGCTGTGAAGATCGAGATCGAGAACAGTTCAGCGGTGCCGGTCGCGCTCGCGTTGGTGATTCGGCCCTGGAGACTGGACGCCGAGGGATCCGTTCGCGCAGTCGACCTCAGCGGGGGAGTGGCGGAAGTGAACGGCGGCGACGCTGCGGTGACTTTCAGTCGCCCTGTGGCGCGGGTGGTCCACGGGACGAGGGATTCGGTGGCTCCCGCCCTTTCTGACGGAGTCGACGAAGCGCCGGGAGAGTCATACACCTCGAGAAACGGGGACCTCGAAGTTGCCCTGATCTTCCCGCTTGCACATACGGCAACCCTTGATCTGGTGGTGACTGCTCCGGAGGAGTCACAGAGCAGAATCCCGCGTGAGCGCATTGCCGGGACGGTTCGCCGGCTGATGGGCAGGACGTCGCCGGACTTGCCGCGCCCAACGGTCGATCCACAGACCCACCAACTGTCCAGGGTCGTCTCCGGATGGCAGTCCCACGGCGAAAATGATCCGTGGATTTCGGCTCCGATAAGGGACTGGGCCGAGTTGTTGACCTGGTCGGGTTCGGTTCTGCGCCTGGGCGGAACCTCTGAGGTGACCCGAGCCCTGGGCGACTCGGACCCACTGGCCGGGACTCCTTCGGCGGATCGAGTGGACGCCGTGGCCCGTGAACTCTCGAGTCTCGATCCTTCTGCTTCCGATTCCATTGCAGCGGCGCTGGTTGGAGTGCAGAGAATGAGCGGAGAGGTTCGCTTGCCCGATGGGAGCGATGCTGCGGCGGGGCTCCTGCATGCTGCGGCCGGAGTGTTCAGGGCGCCCTGGGCCCACACACGCCAGGATGACTACGTGGGCGCCGTTGCCAAGGCTGTGTCACATCTGGACAAGACCCGACCGGCACCGACATTCGATGAGGCCAGGTCGCTCACTGCTGTGGCCGCCGGGCTGGTTCGGCTCGGACAACCGGAAGTCGCCCAGCGAGCTCTCGAAGTGGCATCGCGGGATCAACAACCGGTTCGTTCCAATGCTCAGGCAGTTCAAACTGGTGCTCAGGTCGAAGACAAGCCGATTTCGGAGTTCATCGAAGCGCGCCTTTCCGACGAGTTGATCCGTGCGGGCGACGAAGAGGGTCTGCTTCGTCTTGCCCGCCGCATCGCTTCGCGCGGCGGCGCCGGAGTTTCGGAGCTCACCGACGGTGGCGGTCGACCAGTGGGAGAGTTGGGCATCGACATGGCCGAACTCGCCGCAACGCGGTCGGCTCTGATGAACATGGTCGTTCTCGAGGGCATCGGCGGACCGGTGATTCTTCCGACCTTTCCTGCAACGTGGATCGACAAACCTGTCGAGGCCCGCCAGATTCCCACTGGTTGGGGTGAGGTATCTGTGGCGCTGCGTTGGCATGACGGAATCCCCGTGATCCTATGGGAAGTGACTCCATGGTTTGGCGCCGCGGGCTCGGGATCTGCTCCCGTCTTGCGCTGCGGTCTCGACCCGGCCTGGATCGGGGTCGGCTGGGAGGGCGAGGCCTATCTGGATCACTTTCGCACTGGTGAACCGAGCGAGTCCTGACCCATCGCTGCGGGCGGAGTAATTTGAAGTCCATGGCGGCTGGCCGGGCACCGGGATTGTCCTACGAGAAGCAGTTGTGGGGCAGCGGCGCGGACGTGGTCGTGGGCATGGACGAAGTCGGGCGTGGTGCCTGGGCCGGACCACTGACCATTGCCGCGGTCGTCATCCCCCGCGACCGCAGGGTCTACGGCATACGTGACTCGAAGCAGGTCACTGAACTGAAGAGGGAGAAACTCTTCGATCGCATCGGGGACTGGTGTGAATCTGTTGGAGTCGGTCATGCATCACATGAAGAGTGTGATGATCTGGGCATGTCGGATGCCCAGCGACTTGCTGGTCAACGAGCCATTGAATCGCTGGGCGTGGATCCGCACACGGTGCTGATCGACGGCAGTTGGGACTTTCTCGATGGCCACCGGACGCAAATGATCGTGAAAGGCGACGCCGTTTGTCTGTCGATCGCCGCGGCATCAATGATCGCCAAGGTGACCCGGGACCGGATCATGCGCTCGGAAGCAGAGAATTTCCCCGGTTTCGATTTTGACCGGAACAAGGGATATCCGTGCCCGCGCCACAAGGTGGCGTTGATGGGCTACGGGGCAACATCGATCCACCGAAGAAGCTGGGCATTCATGGACCGACTTCCGTGGTCAGGACAGCGCCGCGAAACCGTGAACAGTCAGGGTGTGCTGTTCCGGGACCCGGACCCCAGCCCCCGGAACGGCTCTGCGCTCCAGCAACCGGACCCAGGTCCAGTCGCGAGGTCCGCTCAGCGCTGAGTTCCGACTGCCAGATCCTTGAACGGTGTCTTGGAATCGATACCGGGATCCTTGGGTAGGCCGAGAACCCGTTCCGCAAGGATGTTGCGCATGATCTCGTCGGTTCCGCCTGCCACCCGCATGCCGGGTATGCCGGTGAGCATCTTCGACCACGCGTAGGTGCCCCATTCCCCTGTGTCTGCGCAGATGCGTGGTCCGAGCACGTCGGCCACCCATTCGGTGAAGTCCTTCATGTTGTTGGTCAGTGCCAATTTGGCCGTGGACATCTCCGGTCCGGGGAGTCCACCAGCCTTGATCTTGTCCAGGGCCCTCTGGTTGTTCCACTTGGCGACAGTGAAGTTGCTGTGGATCTTGGCAATCCGGTCGCGTATCACCTTGTCGTCACTGAGACCGAAGTGCTCGAGCATCTGCGAAAGGCGTGTGGCCGACAGCAGACCCAGGCCGCCACCACCCCCTGCGCCAATGGAAGCCCGCTCGTTCATGAGGGTTGTCAGCGCCACGTTCCAGCCGCCGTTGACGTCTCCCATTCGGTGCGAGTCGGGGATGCGAACTTCTTCGAAGAACACCTCGTTGAATGCAGCTCCGCCAGTCATTTGTCGGAGCGGACGGATCTCCACGCCCGGCGCGGTCATGTCCACCACGAATGCGGTGAGGCCCCGGTGTTTGGGAGCCTCGGGTTCGGTGCGACAGATGACTTCGCCGATTTGTGACACGTGGGCGGCGGAGGTCCAGACCTTCTGGCCGGTGACGATCCATTCGTCACCATCCCTGATGGCCTTGGTCTGCACCGAGGCGAGGTCAGATCCGGCGCCGGGTTCGGAGAAGAGCTGGCAGGCAACCATGTCTCCCCGGTACAGGTCCTTCAGGTACCGATCCTGAACCTCCGGGGTGCCGTGGGCGAGAATTGTGGGAGCAACCATTCCCAAGCTGATGCTGAAGATGCTCATTCCAGGGGTTTCGTATTCGCTTTCCACCGTGTTGTACGCACGTTCGTAGGCCGAAGGAAGGTCCCGGCCACCAAAGTGCTCCGGCCCTGTTATCCAGCCGAATCCGGCGTCGAAGCGCTTGTTTCGCCAAGCCTTGGCCAGCTCGATGTCCAGAGCTTCGGCTTCGCTGTCTTTCTCCTCGAACACCGCAACGTCGTCGGAACCTTGTCCCCACTCGAACTCCTTCGCCTCCGGTTTTTTCTTGGCGGACGCATCGAGGAAGGTCCTTGCCTCGGTCTTGAAATCCTCGATCGAGATCGTGTTCGTGGCTTCGCTCATTCGTACGCCCCTTCTGGCTTGCCGACAGCGATCCGCCCGTCGGACGCCGTCTTGACTACCCGGTCAAGTTAGCTTGTGTGGCGAGGTACCGCATAGGCGTCCCCCAGCTGGGTTCGGGTAGATTCGCCCGATGCACAAACGCCTGTTCGCCGCCTGGCCCTGGATGTGGGTTGCGGTGGCGTGGACCGTGTTCGTCTGGGTCGGTCGGATCAGGAATCTCATCGCCGACGACGAGATGTCATCGGCAGCGAAGGTTGGCGTCAGCGGTTTGAGCGCATCGTTCCTGATTCTTTGTGTGCTGATCGTGCTGGGCTGGACCCTTGGTTCGACCAGGTTGGGTGCCCTGGTGCTCGTGATGCTCGGCTGGAATGTCGTTGTCTGGGCCGTCCGGGTGGTGGACATCGCCTTTCTCAGTGACCACGAAGTCCCGTTCATCGTGGTCCACACGGTTCTGGGATTGCTCTCGGTCGGGCTCTGGGCTGTTTCCTGGAAGACAATCCCCACGGAATCTTGATGTGTTCTGAGGTATTTGCGACCGAGTGCCGAACGAGATTCAGAAGAAATTTCCGGAAAAGCGGGGTGCCGAGTCGGGTATGCCTTGACACGTGAGGCATGATGTTGAGGCAGCTTTGGCTGTGGGGCACGTCGTCCTCCCATCCACCCTTCCTCTCCCATTGGACGGAGTGGCCCGAGGGTCGTCACGCACCGGTACTGATGGGGTCCGTTGCGAGGCGACTCTCCACTTTCGCTTTTGGGGACTTTCGCTCGTTGAGGGCTTTCGCTCGTTGGGGTCCCCGTGCTGGTTGGAGCCTCCGTCTGTGAGTTCACCTCACCCCGGCTGGTTCACCATGTGATCTGCCGCGGTGCTGAAGTGCTCCGTCATTCGTTCGGAAACGACAGCTTGGAGTTCCGCGTCCAGCGGGCACTCCGGAACTGTCTCGGCCAGAGCCACCGTCATTGCAGCTATCCAGTGATCGCGTTCTGCCTGACCGATGGCGAACGGTACGTGGCGCCCGCGCAACCTCGGGTGACCCCGCATCTCGCTGTAGGTGCCCGGCCCTCCCCAGTACTGAGCCAGGAACAGCGCGAGTCGTTCCTTCGCCGGTCCGAGGTTCACCTGATCGGGGTACAGGGGCAGGAGTACCTCGTCGTCGGCAACCAGCGCATAGAAGCGCTCGACCAGTCGGTCGAAGAACGCCTGACCACCGACGGCGGTGAAGACGCTTACCCGGTGTTGATCCGAGTCGGGTCTGGCCGTGCCCGTGAACTCGACGCTTGCGGTCTGCGAATCATCGGGTTGGCTGTTGTTGGGAATATCAGTCATGTTCTCATCGATCATGTTCTCATCGATCCCGGTGTGGGTTGTGGGACCACAACAGTGTGCATCTCGGTGGGTCCCGCACACCACTGCCCTTCATTGAATCTGTCGGGGTGGGAGCGTGGATTCCTTCGCGGCTACGATCGGCAGCGTTATGGGTCAACCCGTCACCGTCATCGAGAAGCCATCCAGCCGTCCCGGGGTAGTGCGATTCGAGATCAATCGCGCCCTCACCGGCACTGGCCACGAGGTCTACACACCCGACCGGGAGATCAGCGGTGATCGTCCGCCTGATGTGTTGGCGGCGCGCCTCTTCGAACATGGCGGCATCGAGCAGATTCACATCAACGCCAACGTGATCACCTTGAAGCTCGGCAGTGGCCAGACCTCCGAGGGGATCGACGACGTGATTGCCGATCTGTACACCTATTACCGTCCGGGTGTTCCCGTGCCGTCACCTGAGGACTTCGCAACCGACGAAGAGTGATCCAGTGAGCGGTGGATGATTGTTCGCCTTGGCACTTGCCAGTATCGAACGGGTGTTCGATACTGGGTGAATGGCGGTAGCTGCTGTTGCCAAGGGCAACAAGACCAAGGGCAACAAGACAGATCTGAGATCGATCGTCGAACACACGAAGCCGGTGAGTTTGTCCGTGGAGAGGTGTCTTCCGGTGCTTGGGGAGCTTCAGGGCCTATTCCCCACAGGTGGCCTGCAACGGGGTTCAGTGGTCGAACTCGGAGGTGGGGCAGGGATCACCACCTTGGCCATGGCCTTGCTGGCGGGTGCCACCAAAACGGGATCATGGGTGGCCACGATAGGTTTCGAACAGGCCGGCGGTTTCGAACAGATCGGTTGGGAGGCTGCTGAAGATCTGGGTGTGAATCTCCAGCATCTTGCGGCGGTGAGATGTCCAGCCAGGAAGTGGCTCACCGTGGTTGCTTCACTGGTTGAGTCATTCGACCTTGTTCTGTGTGGACCCGAGGTGACACCCAGCGCTGCCGATCTGCGCCGTCTTCGAACGAGGATTCGTGAGCGGGGTTCGGTGCTCATGGCGATTCCACATGGCAGAGGATCAGTTGCAGCATCAGAGTTCCGGTCACCTTCTTCGAAGGCCCGCGGCTGGCCCGGCTCGGACATCCGTTTCGAGATCCAGGAATGTCATTGGCGGGGATTGGGGAGCGGATGGGGAAACCTTGGTGAACGCAGATTGAAAGTCGCCGTTGATGGGCGGGGATCCATGAATCGCCAACGAGTGTTCGAGATCGACTTCGATTCAAGAGGCCGGCTTCAGAACTCCCAGCTTCAGAACTCACAATCAGTTGCCAGCTCACATGTTGTCGGCAAACCCGCTGTGCTCCCTGGCAAACCCGCAGTGATCCCGGACCGCTCCGATGCTCGTGGAGCAGTTGATTCCGTGGATCTGGATCGGGTCGGCTGAACATGGGTCGACCTGATCCCGGCGGCCGGCCTGATCCGGATGCCCAGAATGATTCCCGTGTGATGGGAGATTCTGATGTGATCAGAACTCTGGGGATCTGTTGTGCTCAGTGGCCGGCCATTGCATCAGGGCTTTCCTGGTCTGTTCCGGTAGCCGTTCTGCGGGCGAATCGAGTGGTTTCAGCCAATTCATTCGCCCGTTCCGAAGGGATAGTTGTGGGCTCGACCAAGCGGGAGGCACAGTCCCGTTGTCCGATGGTTGAAGTGGTTGAACACGATGAGACCCGTGATGCCAGGGCCTTTGAGTCGATAATGGGTGCCCTTGAAGAGGTGGCTCCGCGCTGGGAGGTGACCGAACCGGGTCGATGTGCTGTTCCATCCCTTGGATCATCGAGGTATCACGGCGGCGATCGCCCGCTTGCTGACGCGGTCCGCCGGAGAATCCTGGAGGCACTGGAGGAAAACTTCGGTGATGCAGCAGATCTGATGGGAATTGGTGTTGCCATTGTTGACGGGCCGCGAGCGGCGGCGGTTGTGGCTGAAGAGGTTGCATGTTCCGAGAGGGAGTATTCCTCGCTGAGCCGTGCGGCATCACCAAGGCGGGCTCGAGGAGTGTTGTGCCTTCCTCACTCAGGAACCGCTCATCATCTGGCACCTCTTCCCACCAGTCGGATATCCGCCGGTGGAACGGGTTGGGGGAAAACATCCGAGTTGAGGGACTTGGTGGACATCCTGCGTCGACTGGGATTGAAGAACCTCGGGCGTTTCGCCGCGCTGGAACCAACCGATGTACTTGCCCGATTCGGGCCACTCGGACGGTCAGCACATGATTTCGCCAGAGGCGCCGAACACAATCGGATGGTTCTGGGAGACATTTCGGAAAATTTCTCAGTGTCTTCCGAACTTGATCCGCCGGCCGAGGAGGTCGATCGGGCGGCGTTCATGGCCAAGATGCTGGCTGACGAACTGCACGAGGATCTTTCCTCCCGGGGTTTGGCCTGTACGCGAATTCTGGTGGTGGCCGAAACCGAATTGGGTGACCGGATCGAGAGACTGTGGAGAGACGAGGGGACCCTTTCGCCCACAGCCATTGCCCAAAGGGCTCGCTGGCAACTTGACGGATGGTTGTCCAGTGGACGCACGGTTTCGCGTACCCATGGGGGAGTCAGCCGCATTTCGCTCATCCCGGACCAAGTGGTACCTGACAACGGCCGTCAACTCGGTTTCTGGGGTGAAAGCACCGAAAATGGGGAGAGGGCGATGAAGGCACTCAGCAGAGTGCAGGCAATGCTGGGTCGCTCTGCTGTGGTTGTCCCCGAGTGGCAGGGAGGTAGGGCGCCGGCCGAGCGCTACAGGCCAGTCCCTCTCGAAACCGTTGAGCTGGACGCCAGGGTTGGACGCAATGACACACCGTGGCCGGGATCCCTGCCACCACCGGCCCCGGCGATCGTCTGGCCGATGCCGGTATCAGTGCAGGTGCTGGATTCAGCGGATCGGCGTGTCGGAGTGGACGGCAGAGGTCAGATCACAGCCGCCCCGGAGAAGGTGAGTCTGGACGGCCGGAACTGGAATGAGGTGAAGTCATGGGCCGGACCCTGGTGCACCGAGGAACGATGGTGGGATCCTGAAGCCCATCGTCGACGGGCGCGGATTCAGGTAGTGCTGATCAACAAGGTTGGCGAACCGGACATTGAGGCCGCGCATCTCTTGGCTCTGGAGTCGGGTGATTGGCGTCTTGAGGCCTCCTACGACTGAGCGGGTCCACACCGCTCGGATTGAGCGGCTCCACACCGCTCGGATTGAGCGGCTCCACAGGGTCCGAAAGGATGAATCCCACCAACGATGCCGAGACCTGAGAAACTGAACCCTGACCTTTAGGAGGGTCCAGTGTCACCAGAATCCGAAGAAGTTTCCGACAGCACTCAGGGAGGCGGAGCCGCCGGTGATTCTGGCCTCGCTGCCAATATCCTGATCGTTGAGGATGAGGTGCCGCTGGCCGAGGGTGTAGCCCGTGGACTGAGGGGAATCGGTTATGGGGTGGAGATCGTCAACGACGGACTCTCAGGGCTGGAGCGCGGCCGGTCAGAGGAGTTCAACCTGATCATTCTCGACATCATGTTGCCGGGAATGAATGGCTACAAGGTCTGCCGTGCGCTGCGCAGCGAAGGAATCACCACGCCCATCCTCATGTTGACCGCAAAATCCGGTGAGTACGACGAGGCCGAAGCTCTTGACACCGGCGCAGACGACTTCCTCTCCAAACCATTCAAGAACGTGGTGCTGGAGGCCAGGATCAACGCTTTGTTGCGACGTTCCGCCGACGGACGTGCCCAACCGATCGTGATCGAGGATCTGGTGTTGGAGCCGCTTCCACGAACGTGTCGCCGCGGCGATACCGATATCCGCCTCACACCCAGGGAGTACGAGTTGCTCGAGGCTCTCATGAGGCATCCCGGTCAGGTCGTGGCCAAGCAGGAACTGCTGGAAAAGGTCTGGGGGGAGAACTTCGATGGTGATCCCAACGTGGTGGAGGTCTACGTCGGTTACCTGCGCCGCAAGATCGATGATCCGTTCGACAGAACCCTGATCGACACGGTCCGCGGTGTCGGCTACAAGGTTGGCGAATCACCTGATGGTTGACCTCACCAGGGGATCGGCACCACCGGATGAAGGCGGCACCGGGAGCGGTGAATCCGTTGCCCGGGGTAATCAGGGCGCCAACGGCGCTCCGGTTGAACCCGCTCACTCCAACGGGCGTCGGTTCTCTGGTCGGTTTCCCAAGTCGGTCCGCTGGAGGCTCACGCTCACGGTTGTGATCGTGGTGGGTCTGGCGCTCAGTGCCGGCGCCCTGCTCCTGGTGAAATGGGTCGAGGCAACACTCGTGGGTGACCTCCGGGCGCGCAATGAGCAGGTGTTGATCGACATGGAGGCGTCACTCGGTGAGGGCAGGGTTCCCAGCGAACTGTTGCTTTCGCAGCGCGATCTGGAGAGACAGCTTTCCGGTGGCGAGAGTTCCGGGTCCGGGATGGATGAACTCCTGTCCACCACCCACTTCTACATAGATGGCCCCGGCGTGGACGGCCTCGGTGTGTCGGGC
This sequence comes from Actinomycetes bacterium, assembly GCA_030621865.1. Lineage (GTDB taxonomy): Bacteria > Actinomycetota > Acidimicrobiia > Acidimicrobiales > Microtrichaceae > JAHRAZ01. The sequence goes on along the minus strand of JAUXGW010000005.1, from coordinate 7,086 downwards.
ATCGTGGACGACAACGGTCGGATCATGCTTTTCGGTCGCTCGAGTCTCCCCGCCGATGACTATGTGGAAGTCAGCCGCCCGCTCGAGAGCAACATGGGTCCACTCATCCTGCATGCTGTGTCTTCACGCGGTGCGGTGGAGGACTCCGTGCGGGCGCTCACGGGCGCTTTGTTCCTTGGCATTCCCCTCCTGGTTCTGTCCGCGGGGGTGATGACGTGGGTGATCGCCGGCCGCACTCTTGCCCCGGTGGGTTCCATGACCCGACGAGTTCGCGAACTGAGCGCCACAACCATTGATGCGCGCGTAACCGTGCCGGACAGTGGTGATGAGATCGCTGAACTGGCCGAGACCATGAACGACATGCTGGACCGGCTGCAGAAAGCGTCGGTCGCCCAACGGCAATTCGTTTCCGATGCCAGCCATGAACTGCGATCCCCGGTGGCAACGATTCGGGCTCAACTCGAGACTGCGCTGCGATATCCCGATGATGTGGACTGGGTGGAGGTTGCCGAGATCGTCCTCAACGAGGATGAGCGACTGGATCATCTGGTTGCCAATCTCCTGGCGATGGCCCGTTTGGAGGAAGGCAGGCTCGGCCCGCGCACCGAGGTGGATGTGGAGGACATCGTGATGGCTCAGGCGTCACGTGTGGGGTCGGTCCAATTCGACACATCGGCTGTTTCGGCTGGACGCGTGTGGGGCAATGTGGGCGAGTTGACCTCCGTGGTCCGGAACCTGGTGGACAACGCGGTGCGCCATGCGTCGAGCAAGGTGACCTTGTCTGTGCGTGACAACGGCCCGTGGGTGGTCATTCGGGTTGGCGACGACGGCGAAGGTGTGGATGTGCAGGACCGTGAGCGGATCTTTGGTCGCTTCGCCCGACTTGAAGAAGGACGTTCGCGCGATGGTGGAGGCGCCGGGTTGGGATTGGCTTTGTCACGGCGACTCGCCGAGAGCCATGGCGGCAGGATCCATGTGGAAGATGTTGACGGTGGCGGAGCCTGCTTCGTGGTGTCGCTGCCTTCTGCGGGCTGGGGCATGAGGCTCGACGCCGACATGTCGGAGGTGGATGCCCCTTCGGAACCAAGCGCTGGGGAACCGATAGCTGGGCAACCGGAAGCTGGGTACCCGACAGCTGGGGAATCTGATGATGCGGCATCTGACCGGGACGGACGCGCCGAGGGCAATCCCGGTGGCGACTCCGCCTGATTGACTGCAGTTCCGGCCAGGATCGCGGCTGGCGGTTCGGTACTCAGTCGGGGATACGATCTGCTGCACGCCCGGCCTGCAGCGCCGCATCCAGTTGTTCTTCCACGATGTCGAGACCTGCACTCCAGAAAGCGGAGTCGGTCAGGTCGCAGTCCACGATCCCGGCGAGTTCCTCCGGTGGCATGGATCCACCGGCGCTGAGCAGTTCCAGATATGACGGCACGAATGCCTGTCCGCGTTCGCGGTATCGGGCGTACACGGACAGCGCGAGTAGTTGACCGTAGGCATAGGCATACACGTATCCCGGTGTGCCCATGAAGTGCGGGACGTAGCTCCACCAGCTTCGGTAACCCTCGGTGAGTTCGACTGAATCGCCCAGCATCACTGCCTGGGAGGTTTCCCACAGGTCGCCGAAATGATCCACCGAAAGTTCACCTTCGGAGCGGCGGGCGGTATGTACCGAGTCCTCGAATCGGTTCATGGCAACCTGACGGAACACCGTGGCGATGGAGTCCTCGAGGGTGGAGGCGAGAAGAGCGAACCGCTCACCCGGGTCGCTCAACTGTTCGAGAAGCGCAGCGTTGGTCACGGCCTCACCGAATACCGAGGCCGTCTCGGCGAGAGTCAGGGGAGTGGACTGGTGGAACACACCTTGGGGGCGACTCAGATAGGCGTGGAGTCCGTGGCCGAGTTCGTGGGCCAGTGTGAGTACATCGCGGTTGCGGCTGGTCCAGTTGAGCAGCACGTACGGGTGATGAGATGGAACCGTGTATGCACAGAAGGCACCGGGGCGTTTGCCGTCGGCCACAGGTGCGTCGATCCAGTTCTCGTCGAAGAACCTGCGGGCAATATCGGCCATTTCCGGCGAGAAACTGTTGTAGGCGTCCAGAACCACTTGCCTGGCTTCGGTCCAGCCGATGGTGGATTCGTCTTCGGCGACCGAAGCCATGCGGTCGTAATCGGCGAGCTTTTCCAGTCCGAGGACCTGGGCCTTGGCCTTGTACCAGCGTTGGGGGATGTCGTAGCGACTCACCACAGCGTCGATGAGCGCTTGGACTGACTCATCCGTTGCTTCGTTGGAGAGGTTCCGCGACGAGACCCACGAGGGGTAGCTGCGCATTCGGTCGTCGATCGACTTGTCGAGCAGAAGTGTGTTGAACACATAGGCACGTGTCCGCAGACCTGGTTCGAGGCCTTCTGTGACCGCTTCGGCGGCGGCCTGTCTGACCGAACGGTCCGGGTGCTGGATGAGCGACAGGCCGGTTTCCAGGCCAACCTCCACCTCACTGTCTGCACCGAGTGCCGCAACGGCAGTGTCTTCGTTGATGGTCACCGTGATTGCGGACGTCAGTTCATCGAACAGTCGGACCCACGCGGATGCTCCGCTCATGGACTTGTCGGTGATCACCTTCTCCTCCGGTTCGGAGAGCAGGTGATCGCGGTAGCGGCGCATGTTGCGCAGGTGATGTGCGCAGAAGTCGAGGGCGGGATCCGAGAGGAGTTCCTCAACCCGTTCATCCGGCAGTGCGGCCCATTCCAGTTCCAGGAAGATGAGCCTGCTGGCGATCGCGGTGGAGCGTTCCTGGACATGCATCATCTGGGCACCGCTGTGTGGATCTGCGGTGTTCTCCGAGAAGTGCAACATCACATAGTGGCCGGCCCGACTCAGGGTCTCTTCGAGTTCGGCGCTGGATCCCATGAGGTCCGCCAGCTCGGATGCAGTCAGGGAACCGATGGTTCCGCGAGCTTTCTCCAGTTCGCCGGCGATTGTCTCGGCGGAGCGGATCAGGGCGTCAACCGTGGTGTCTTCGATCAATCCCTCGAGATCCCAGCGCACCGTTGCGGCAGCGAGGTCGTCGTCGTCAACGTGATCGTTCATGCTCATGGGCTTGGACCCTACAGCTGTCACGGTCTTTGGATTTCATGCGACAACCGAACAAGTGTTCGATATGGTCAAGGTATGGGATTCAACAATCCGGGGGTGCCCTGGTCAGAGATCGAGAAGAAGCTCTCGGATCGTGTTTCGGGTCCCAAGTCGCCAAACAGCACCCTTGTCGGCGATGGCGGAGACAGTCCGGCGTGGTCCCATCACCGTGAACCTTATGAACCCCCAAGTGACTGGAACATCCGCAGAAGGGTGGAACCCGAGCACCGATATGCCGAACTCCACTGTCATTCCGCCTTTTCATTTCTGGACGGGGCATCTCCACCGGAGGATCTGGCAGAAGAAGCAGCCAGGCTCGGTCTGACCGCGCTGGCCATCACCGATCACCACGGTTTCTACGGTGTGGTGAGGTTCTCCTCCGCGGCGCGAACTCTGGGGTTGCCGTCGGTGTTCGGCGCCGAGGTGACGCTAAACGCTGAACAGCCAAGGCCGGGTCCCGCTGATCCGGATGGTCGGCACCTTCTGATCCTCGCTCGTGACACCACCGGGTATGGCCGCCTTTCAACCCTTCTGTCCAAAGCCCAGATGGCGGGAGAGAAAGGTAAACCAAAGCTGAGTTTTGCCGATGTCGCAGAAGCCGCATCGGGTCGGGCCCGCGGTCATTGGGCTGTTCTCACGTCATGTCGAAAAGGAACTGTTCCGGCTGCTCTCCATGATGAGGGGCCAGCGGCTGCCGAACGTGAATTGCGGTCGCTGGTTGCTGCTTTCGGAGCCGAGAACACCTTCGTCGAACTTTGGGATCACGGGGATCCGCTCGACACCGCCCGCAACGATGCTCTGGCCGCAATGGCGGTGAAGGCAGGTGTCCAGCCCGTGGCCACCAACAACGTTCATTACGCAACACCAGCCCAGCGACCGCTTGCCACCGCCATGGCCGCAGTGCGTTCGCGTCGCAGTCTCGACGAACTCGACGGCTGGCTTCCCGGTGGAGGGACAGCCCATCTGCGTTCAGGTGTCGAACAACACCGCCGATTCCTTCGTTATCCCGGTGTGGTGTCCGCCGCTGCCGACCTTGGAGCGGCCTGTGCCTTCGATCTCTCCCTCGTTGCTCCGTCACTGCCTCCATATCCCTGCGGCAATGACTCGTTGGGCAATCAGCTGGGGGAAGCGGAGTTTCTGCGGAAGATCACCGAAGAGGGAGCCACCCGTCGTTATGGACCGCGCCATGCTGAAACCGTTCATGGTGCCTGGGCACAGATAGATCACGAACTCGATCTCATCTGTTCGCTGGGATTTCCCGGATATTTCCTGATCGTGTGGGATCTGGTGGAGTTCTGCCGACGTAGCGACATTCTTTGTCAGGGTCGTGGATCCGCTGCCAACTCGGCGGTTTGTTATGCGTTGGGGATCACTGCCGCGGATGCGGTGGGATTGGGTCTCCTCTTCGAACGTTTCATGTCTCCTGAGCGTGATGGTCCGCCCGACATAGACATCGACATCGAGTCCGACCGGCGAGAAGAAGTCATTCAGTACGTCTATGAAAAACATGGCCGCAGCCACGCAGCCCAGGTCGCCAACGTCATCACCTATCGGGGACGTTCCGCAGTCCGCGATGCTGCCAAGGCGCTGGGGTTCGCTGCCGGCCAACAAGATGCCTGGTCGAAGAAGATGAGTCATTGGGGCGGAGTCTCCTCGGCTTGGGGATCCGGATCCGACGGTGCGCACCGGGATTCGGCTTCTTCCGGGGAGTTGGCTGAAACTGATCACGAGGTGCCCTCGGCCGTGTTGGAATTGGCATCCGGGTTCGAAGACCTGCCGCGCCATCTGGGAATCCATTCGGGTGGAATGGTCCTCTGCGACAGGCCGGTGGTGGAAGTGTGCCCGACCGAGTGGGCGCGTATGGAGAACCGTTCGGTGCTCCAGTGGGACAAAGAGGATTGTGCAGCCGCCGGTTTGGTGAAGTTCGATCTGCTCGGCCTCGGGATGCTTTCTGCGATCCATTATGCGATCGACTTCGTTGCGGAGCAGCACGGGCTGGAAGTTGAGCTCGCAACCCTGCCCCAGGAAGATGCCGTTTACGAGATGTTGTGTCGCGCTGACACCATCGGAGTGTTCCAGATCGAATCCAGAGCGCAGATGGCAACTCTTCCCCGGTTGCGACCACGGTGTTTCTACGACTTGGTGGTGGAGGTAGCCCTGATCCGGCCCGGTCCGATCCAGGGTGGCTCGGTGCATCCCTACATTCGGCGTCGCAAGGGTGAGGAGGCAGTCACATATCTGCATCCACTGCTCAAGAACTCACTCGAGAAGACCCTTGGGATCCCACTGTTCCAGGAACAGCTCATGCAGATGGCGATTGATGTTGCCGGTTTCACTCCTGCGGAAGCAGACGAACTGCGGCAGGCGATGGCATCCAAACGTTCCGTTCGGCGCATGTCAGCGCTGAGGGAAAGGTTCGATCGCGGGCTGGCCGACAACGGGATTGTGGGCGAAGTGGCCGAATCGTTGTGGGAGAAGCTGGCGGCCTTCGCCAACTACGGGTTTCCGGAATCCCACTCGGTGAGCTTCGCCTATCTGGTCTACGCCTCCTCCTGGCTCAAGTATCACTATCCGGCAGCATTCTGTGCGGCCCTGTTGAAGGCCCAGCCGATGGGTTTCTATTCTCCGCAATCGCTTTCCCAGGATGCCCGGCGGCACGGCGTGGTGATCAGAACTCCGCTGGTGGGCAGATCTGATTGGTGCTGCAGCCTGGAGGATGTGTCATCCGCAGCGTTGGGCGGTGATGGTGATGGCCCGGCGCCCGATGGTGGCGCAGGAGTACGTGACGATTCCGATCCCTGGACTTGGGGTTGGGGCGGTCCGGCAGTGCGGTTGGGGCTCTCCTCGGTTCGGGGGATCAGCGAAAACGTGGCCAGGGAGATCGTGATCAATGGTCCATATGGGGGACCCGATGAGTTGGCGCGACGAGTGGGGCTGAATCGGGCACAGCTTGAAGCGTTGGCAACAGCGGGAGCCCTGAGTTCATTCAGGGGAGAAGATGGATCTGCTCTGGATCGGCGAGAAGCTCTTTGGGCAGCTGGTGCAGCTGCGAAGTCCCGACCCGGAAGATTGCCCGGAATGGTGGAAGGCATGGATGCTCCCAAGTTGCCCAACATGGATGAACCAGAAGTTGCGGTGGCCGACCTGTGGGCCACCGGAGTGGCTCCGAATGGTCATCCAACCAGATTCCTCAGATCAGAACTGGATCGTCTGGGTGCCCTCTGCGCCACTGATCTGCCAGACCAGGTCGACGGCTCCAAGGTTCTTGTTGGTGGTGTGGTCACCCATCGTCAACGGCCGGCTACGGCCGGGGGAGTGACCTTCATGAACCTCGAGGACGAAACCGGCTTGGTCAATGTGGTGTGTTCTGTCGGGTGTTGGCAAAGGCATCACAAGATCGCCAACAGTGCTCCCGCCCTGATGGTGCGGGGGAAACTCGAGCGCAGCGTGGATGGTGTGGTGAACCTTGTCGCCGAAAAACTCGAGCGGCTGGAGGTGTCCGGGATCACGGTCTCTCGTGACTTTCGATGACCGCTCTACAGGACCTCAGGCTCTTCATTTTCTCGTGAGAGACACTCACAAGCCGCAGATGGATACCTCAGAAGTCAGGCAAAAGACGCGGAAATCCAGGGTTTCCGGCCAAAAACTTTGTTAGATGCCTCTAACCCCTTGCAATTCGGGTCGAGATGTTGTGAGAATGGCGGTCTTGGTTTTGTCCTGCACCATTAAGCAGGCTGGGGCTCGAGTGTGTGTCGCGCTCGTTGTTATCGCATCACTCGCAATTCCGGCTGGTACTGCGCGCGCCGGCGGCGACACTGATCTCTCCGATGACACTGTCGCGGCCCAGGGCAGGGCGTCCACCCTGCGTTCCGACCGCAACTCCATCAAGTCCAAACTCGCAGAGCTTGAACAGCAGCGACAGGGCCAGTGGAACAAGTGGGCGCTCAGCGTGG